>NZ_JADBRA010000016.1:0-136622 GCF_014896205.1 Enterobacter cloacae complex sp. I2 | reverse complement strand
TGGTGCGTTATCGATCTGGTCGAAAGCACGAGCAGCACCGCCGTAGGTTTTAGCCAGTACGGTAGTGATTGCAGCGGTCAGCGTTGTTTTACCATGGTCAACGTGGCCGATAGTACCGACGTTAACGTGCGGTTTTGTACGTTCAAACTTTTCTTTAGACATCGATTGTCCCTCTAAGACACGGATAAATCGGTGATATCACCACATCAACCAGGCGAAAATGCCTGAACTGTTGAATACATTTACATTGAAACAGAGAGAAAGGGAGGGAGAAGTGAAGTGGTGCTGATACCCAGAGTCGAACTGGGGACCTCACCCTTACCAAGGGTGCGCTCTACCAACTGAGCCATATCAGCACGTATTGGAGCGGGCAGCGGGAATCGAACCCGCATCATCAGCTTGGAAGGCTGAGGTAATAGCCATTATACGATGCCCGCATCCTGAAACTCGGCTACCCAGTTCTTTCTGTAACAAAAAAAGAGATTTCTCTCTTTTCTGTTCGAGCTGGTCAATTTTTCCAACCAGCTCCGGCGGCGTTGACGCTGCCAGAAAGTGGTGGTGGGGGAAGGATTCGAACCTTCGAAGTCTGTGACGGCAGATTTACAGTCTGCTCCCTTTGGCCGCTCGGGAACCCCACCGGACTTGATGGTGCCGACTACCGGAATCGAACTGGTGACCTACTGATTACAAGTCAGTTGCTCTACCTACTGAGCTAAGTCGGCATCAAGTAGCGCGCATTCTATGGAGACCTGCGCAGTCATGCAACTAAAAAATTGCATAAAACGTTCTTTCGCTCACATTTTATTCGAAACCAGGGCTAACCGCTGTAAATTCATCCGCTCACGGTTAAAAATTCAACATGAACGGCTGATTTCGGCACGCTATAGCCCCAGGTGATACCTATCCGGTTAAGCATCGCTTTCCCATATTTTTTCTTATTATTCCTCTCATCTGGTGTTAACCTCCTGCCCATTGTCCAAAATTAACTATGTGATGAGCCCGCACCCGCCGTTTCGTGATGGTTCACAAAAGCATGCTTATGAGCAAAAAAGAGCAAACGTTAATGACGCCCTATCTTCAGTTTAACCGTAGCCAGTGGGCAGCCCTGCGTGACTCCGTCCCTATGACGCTGACGGAAGGTGAAATCGCACGGCTAAAAGGGATAAACGAAGATCTCTCCCTGGAAGAGGTGGCAGAAATCTATCTCCCCCTCTCCCGCTTGCTTAACTTCTATATCAGCTCCAATTTGCGTCGTCAGGCCGTGCTGGAACAGTTCCTCGGCACGAACGGTCAACGTATTCCTTATATCATCAGTATTGCGGGCAGCGTGGCAGTGGGTAAAAGTACCACCGCGCGCGTGCTACAGGCGCTGCTGAGCCGCTGGCCGGAGCACCGCAGCGTGGAGCTGATCACCACCGATGGCTTCCTGCATCCCAATGAGGTGTTGAAAGAACGCGGCCTGATGAAGAAGAAGGGCTTCCCGCTCTCTTATGATATGCACCGCCTGGTGAAGTTTGTCTCTGATTTAAAATCGGGCGTGCCTAACGTCACCGCACCGGTTTACTCGCATCTGATTTACGACCGTATCCCGGATGGCGACAAAACGGTTGTGCAGCCCGACATCCTGATTCTGGAAGGGTTAAACGTTCTGCAAAGCGGGATGGATTATCCTCACGATCCGCATCACGTGTTTGTCTCTGACTTCGTCGACTTCTCAATTTACGTGGATGCGCCGGAAGAACTGCTGCAACGCTGGTATATCAACCGCTTCCTGAAGTTCCGCGAAGGGGCGTTCACCGACCCGGATTCCTACTTCCATAACTACGCCCAGCTCTCTGAAGAAGAGGCTATCAACGTGGCGACAGGGCTATGGAATGAGATCAACTACGTAAACCTGAAAGAGAACATCCTGCCGACGCGCGAACGTGCAAGCCTGATCCTCACCAAGAGCGAGAAACACGCCGTCGACCAGATTCGGCTACGGAAGTAGACCTCAGACGTAAAAAAACCGGCTTATCGCCGGTTTTTTTTTTATGCCTGCGGCTTTTCGCCGTTTTCATCCTGATCGACCGCGAAGCAGGCCACCAGCTGTCCACCATAATCCTTCAGCTGTGGCTGCAACTGCGTGCACGGACCAAAGCGGCGACGGCAGCGGGCGTTGAACGCGCAGCCCGGCGGCGGGTTCAGCGGGCTCGGCAGCTCGCCGGTCAGTTTGATTCGCTCACGGCGGTCATCCGGATTAAGCCGCGGCGTCGCAGACAGCAGCGCCTGGGTGTACGGGTGACGCGGGTTAGTAAAGATCTGATCTTTCGTTCCCTTCTCCACGCAGCGCCCCAGGTACATCACCATCACCTCATCGGCAATGTGCTCAACCACGGACAGATCGTGCGAGATGAACACGTACGACAGCCCCAGATCCTGCTGCAAATCCATCATCAGGTTAAGCACCTGCGCGCGCACGGACACGTCGAGCGCTGAGACGGGTTCATCGGCGATCACCACGTCCGGATCAAGCATCAAACCGCGGGCGATGGCAATACGCTGGCGCTGGCCGCCAGAGAACATGTGCGGATAGCGATCGTAATGCTCGGTTTTAAGGCCCACCTTCGCCATCATCGCCAGCGCTTTTTCACGACGCTGCTCTTTGCTCAGACTGCTGTTAATCAGCAGCGGCTCTTCCAGAATTTGCCCGACTTTCTTTCGCGGGTTCAGAGAGCCGTACGGGT
The DNA here is from genome assembly GCF_014896205.1 of Enterobacter cloacae complex sp. I2. Taxonomy (NCBI): domain Bacteria; kingdom Pseudomonadati; phylum Pseudomonadota; class Gammaproteobacteria; order Enterobacterales; family Enterobacteriaceae; genus Enterobacter; species Enterobacter cloacae complex sp. I2. The sequence goes on along the minus strand of NZ_JADBRA010000016.1, from coordinate 133,896 downwards.
TCTGAAACACGATCTGGATTTTCTGACGACGCAGCTTCTGCGCCTGCGGATCGTGCTTGAGCAGATCCTGGCCCTGATAGTAAAGCTCACCGCCGGTGGGCGTTTCAATCATCGTCAACAGACGGCCCAGCGTGGATTTCCCGCAGCCTGACTCCCCTACTACCGCCAGCGTTTTACCGCGTTCGAGGCTAAAGGAGACGCCGTCCAGCGCTTTCACCAGGCGTTCAGGAGCAAAAATCCCCTTCTTCACCGGGTAATGTTTTTTCAGGTCGATAGCCTGCAACAGCGGCTGTTGCGTGGTGGCCTGGTGCGTACTCATAGTGTTGGCCTCCCGGCATCATCGAGTGGGTAGTGGCATTTTGACTGTCGACCGTCGGCCAGCAGATTCAGCTCTGGCTCGTCAACGCGGCATTTGTCCGTGGCATACGGGCAGCGCGGATTAAGCAGACAGCCCTGCGGACGGTCGTATTTGCCCGGAACCACGCCCGGCAGCGACGCCAGACGCGCCTTGTCCTGAGCAAACTCCGGCAGCGCGCGCAGCAGTGCCTGCGTATACGGATGACGTGGCGCGCGGAAGATATCGTGCGAACTTCCGGTCTCCACCACCTGGCCCGCATACATCACAATGATTTTGTGTGCCGCTTCCGCCACCAGCGCCAGGTCGTGCGTAATCAGCACCAGCGCCATGTTCTCTTTCTGCTGCAACTCCAGCAGCAGCTCGATGATTTGCGCCTGGATGGTCACGTCCAGCGCGGTTGTCGGTTCATCCGCAATCAGCAGCTTTGGCCGACAGGCGATAGCCATGGCGATCATCACGCGCTGGCTCATCCCGCCGGAGAGCTGATGCGGGTAAACGTCCAGACGCGATGCCGGATCGGGAATACCCACCTGCGTCAGCAGATCGATAGCGCGCTGACGTCGGGTTTTCTTATTGCCGCCCTGATGCACCTTAATGGCTTCCATAATCTGGAAACCGACGGTGTAGCACGGGTTCAGGCTGGTCATGGGGTCCTGGAAGATCATTGCCACTTCCGCGCCCACCAGTTGGCGGCGTTGTTTCTCGGAAATACGCTTCAGATCCTGACCGTTGAATGCCAGACTTTCCGCCATCACGCGGCCAGGGTAATCAATCAGCCCCATGATCGCCAGCGAGCTGACGGATTTACCCGAGCCAGACTCCCCAACGATACCAACCACTTCGCCCTGATTTACGCTGTAGCTAATACGGTCCACGGCGCGAAACGGTGTGCCTTCGTCGCCGAAGTGCACGGATAATTTATCTACATTTAATAACGCCATCTCGTGCCTCTTACTGCTTCAGTTTGGGATCAAGCGCATCACGCAGACCATCACCCATCAGGTTAAATGCCAGCACCGTCAGCAGAATCGCCAGACCCGGGAAGGTGACGACCCACCAGGCGCTTTGCGCGAACTGCAACACGTCGGAGAGCATGGTGCCCCACTCCGGTGTTGGCGGCTGCGCACCCATGCCAAGGAAGCCAAGAGCGGCCATATCGAGAATGGCGTTAGAGAAACCGAGCGACGCCTGAACGATCAGCGGCGCAAGGCAGTTCGGGAAGATATTAATGAACATCTGGCGCATCGCACCGGCACCCGCCACGCGAGAAGCGGTAACGTAATCGCGGTTCACTTCCACCAGCACCGCCGCACGGGTTAAACGCACGTAGTGCGGTAGCGCAACAAACGTCAGCGCAAGCGCGGCGTTACCTATCGACGGGCCGAAGACCGCCACCAGCACCAGCGCCAGCAGCAGGCTAGGCAATGCCAGCATGATATCGACGATACGCATGATGACGTTATCAACGATGCCGCCGAAGTAGCCCGCCACCAGGCCGAGCACCACGCCCATGATCAGCGACAACACCACCACGAGGCAGCCAACCAGCAGCGACAGGCGCGCGCCGTACATCAGGCGCGACAGCACATCGCGGCCCACGTCATCGGTGCCCAGCAGATGGGCAACGCTGCCGCCGTCCTGCCAGACTGGCGGCACGAGCAGCGCATCGCGGAACTGATCCGCCGGGTTATACGGGGCGAGGAAGTTCGCAAACACCGCAATCAGGATCATGATGGAAACATACACCAGCCCGACGACCGCGCCTTTGTTGCGCTTGAAGTAGTGCCAGAACTCCTGCATTGGCGTCATAGGCACCGGCGCAGAGACCGCTTTATTTTGAGTAACTTGTGACATGATGGCCCCTTACTTCTTATGACGAATACGCGGGTTCACCACGCCGTACAGCAAATCGACCAGCAGGTTGACGAGGATAATCATCGTCGCGACCAGCAGTACACCACCCTGCACCACCGGATAGTCACGGCGTTGCAGCGCGTCAATCAGCCAGCGTCCGAGGCCCGGCCAGGAGAAGATGGTTTCGGTCAGGATCGCCCCCGCCAGCAGCGTACCCACCTGCAAACCGATAACGGTAACCACCGGCAGCATCGCGTTACGCAGGGCATGAATAATGATGACGCGCATACGGGTCAGGCCTTTGGCGCGGGCAGTACGAATATAGTCTTCGCCAAGCACTTCCAGCATGGAAGAACGGGTCATACGCACGATCACCGCCAGAGGTATGGTGCCCAGCACCATTGCGGGCAGGATCATGTGCGCAACCGCATCAATGAAGTTGCCCTCTTCGCCCCAGATCGCCGTATCAATCAGCATGAAGCCGGTTAACGGGTTGGTGTCGTCAAGGAAGACCATGTCGCTGACGCGTCCGGAGACCGGCGTCAGATTCCACTGCACCGATACCAGCATGATCAGCATCATGCCCCACCAGAAGATAGGCATGGAATAGCCGGTCAGTGCCAGGCCAACGGCGGTGTGGTCGAAAATAGAGCCACGCTTAACAGCAGCCAGTACGCCAACGGGAATCCCCACCGCGGTCGCAAAGATCATGGCGCAGATGCCCAGTTCAAGCGTCGCCTGGAAACGCGGCACGAACTCGTCCCACACCGGAAGTCGGCTTTTCAGTGAAATGCCTAAATCGCCGTGCAAGACGCCCCAGATATAGTGGAGGTACTGCTGCCACATCGGCTTATCAAGGCCGAGTTCAGCCAGCAGTTGCGCATGACGTTCAGGGGAGATACCACGCTCGCCCGCCATAATCATCACCGGATCACCCGGGATCATATGGACGAAGGCAAAAGTGAGAAGGGTGATACCGATAAACGTCGGGATAACCAGTCCCAGACGTCGGAGGATGAACTGCAACATAACCCGGATTCTCTCTGATGACGCACGCCCAGTGGCGTGACGTCTGTATTGCTCACAAATCTTATCCCCTCATCTGATGGGGAGGGAATAAAGCACTGCTGCCGGGTGGCGCTACGCTTACCCGGCCTACATACCGTAGGCCAGTGCAAACGCAGCGCCGCCTGGCGTTGCTTTTAATTATTCAACAGACACGTTTTCGAAGTGGTGTTTGCCCAGTGGATCAACCACGTAGCCTTTGACTTCTTTACGCACTGGCTCGTACACGGTGGAGTGAGCAACAATCAGCGCCGGAGCCTGATCGTGCATGACAACCTGCGCTTGCTTGTACAGTTCAATACGTTTGTTGTGATCGTCGGTCGCACGCGCCGGCTGGATCAGGTCTTCAAACGGCTTGTAGCACCAGCGAGAGTAGTTGGAACCGTCTTTCGCTGCCGCACAGCTGAACAGGGTGGCGAAGAAGTTGTCCGGATCCCCGTTGTCACCGGTCCAGCCCATCATGACCGCCTGGTGCTCACCCGCTTTGGCGCGCTTCAGGTACTCGCCCCACTCGTAGGTCACAATCTTGGCCTGTACGCCAATCTTCGCCCAGTCAGCCTGAACCATTTCCGCCATACGGCGTGCGTTCGGGTTGTATGGACGCTGTACCGGCATCGCCCACAGCTCCACGGTGAAGCCTTTATCCTGGCCCGCTTCTTTCAGCAGCGCTTTCGCTTTCTCAGGATCGTAGGTGTAGTCCTTGATGTCGTCGTTATAGCCCCACATGGTTGGTGGGATCAGGTTCTTGGCTGCAACGCCCGCGCCCTGGTAAACGGCTTTGATGATCGCTTCTTTGTTCACCGCGTAGGTTAGCGCCTGACGCACTTTCACGTCATCGAACGGTTTCTTCTCGGTGTTGAAGGAGAGATAACCCACGTTCAGGCCCGCCTGCTCCATCAGGTTGATGTTTTTGTCCTGCTTCATGCGCGCGATGTCAGCCGGGTTTGGATACGGCATCACCTGACATTCGTTTTTCTGCAATTTTGCATAACGCACGGATGCATCAGGCGTGATGGAGAAGACCAGACGGTCGATCTGTGGCTTGGTGCCCCAGTAACCCGGGAAGGCTTTATACAGAATACGCGAATCTTTCTGGTACTGAAGCAGCTGGAACGGGCCGGTACCGATTGGGTTCAGGTCCACTTTTTCCGGGGTGCCGGCTTTCAGCATGTTGTCCGCGTACTCTTTAGAGAGAATAGAGGCGAAGTCCATGGCCAGGTCAGCCAGGAATGGCGCTTCCGGACGCGTCAGCACGAACTGAACGGTTTTATCGTCCACTTTCTTCACTTCAGCGATCAGGTCCGGCAGGCCCATCCCTTCGAAGTATTCATAGCTGCCGCCAGAGACCTTATGGTACGGGTTCTGGGCATTTTTCTGACGGTCGAAGGAGAACACCACGTCGTCGGCGTTAAGGTCGCGCGTAGGTTTAAATTCTTTGCTGTCCTGCCACTTCACGCCCTGGCGCAGGTGGAAGGTATAGGTTTTACCGTCTTCGCTGATATCCCACTTTTCAGCCAGGCCAGGAATGACTTCCGTGGTGCCGGTTTTAAATTCAACCAGACGGTTATAGATCGGTACAGAGCTTGCGTCGTAAGTCGTACCAGAGGTAAAGAGCTGTGGGTTAAAGCCTTCCGGAGAGCCCTCAGAACAGTAAACCAGGGTTTTTGCCTGTACGCTTGCTGCAACGGTCATGGCCACCAGACTCAGACCAAGCTTCAGCATCCCTGACTTCTTCAAGGAAATACTCATTATTGTGCTCCAATGTGATGTTTTGCTTTGTTGTGTTACGCCGCCTGACCTTTATTTATTTTTTACCCGGTCCGGTCGGTGATGCCCGAAGGCGTTAAAAGGGATAGAGAATCCTTTCAGAAGAGCGTTTGAGTTGCAGCGCAGATCCTCCCTGAAATGCCCCTCGTGCCCTACAATCTGTCAACAGAATGTGAAAACGTCAATACAGGTGGCGGGGATTTACGTGGAGTGTGAGAAACCGCAAACAAAGATTAAAAAAACCCTGAATGCCAGTTTTCAGCAGAGAAATTTATGCTACTCGCCATGATGCAGCACAATTAACTTCATATTTCGCAACACTCAGTGATTAAGTTTTATCCAGATTGGGTAAATTTTCTTACGGAATGGTGATTATCTGAGCACTAAATACCGCGAACGTTAAAACGCACAGCGAAAAATGCTGAGGTTATCCATAAGCAACGCGAAAAAAGATCAAACTATATATAAAAAAATACAATGGATTATGTCACAAAACCGCAAGCAGGCAGGGGGAAGCAGCGCTAAGGGATATTTTGGGGGCTCGGGCGGGGTAACGCGTTAATGCAAAAAGGGCTAACCTTGCGGTTAGCCCTTTTTAGAATGTGGTCGGCGAGAGAGGATTCGAACCTCCGACCCACTGGTCCCAAACCAGTTGCGCTACCAAGCTGCGCTACTCGCCGAATGCGGAGCGCATCTTACTGCTGAGGTGCGCCCCTCGTCAATCCCTTATTTTCAAAAAGCCATTCAACTGGCGATATTCTCGCCAGACCAGCTACTGCGCGGCTTTTGTGGTGTTATCAGGGAGTTTACACCAGTTGTTGTTTTCGTTAATCCCACCGTTCGGTGAGGTGTAGCCGAGACAGCCCATAATGGTGTCGTAGAGCTCAACGTGACGGCGCGGAACCTTAATCTCTGCCTGCTGCTTCAGATGGGCAAACATTTTGGCTTTGTCCGGGTTTTCCAGGTACTTATCCGACATCCACATGATCATCGGCACGCGGAACTGCTCAGGCGGCGCCAGCTTGCGCGGCGTGCCGTGCAAATGCTCTTTCTCGTTGATGGATTCGCCGTGATCGGCCGCGTAAATCACAATCGCTTTCTTATCGCGAAGCTGGTCGATCACCCGGCTGAGGAAGGTATCCACATACAGAATCGAGTTATCATAGGCATTAATCAGCTCCTGCTTGCTACAGTTTTTGTTAATGCCGACGCACTCAGGGGTCCATTTGGCGAAATCACGCGTGTAACGCTGATAATAGCTGTAGTGTGATCCTTTGGTATGCAGAACGATAAGGTGCTTACCCTGCGGATGGTTTTTCAGCGACTGTTCCATCTCGGAGAGCAGCAGCATGTCATCAACGTTCTTTCCACGGTTACGCGGCTCGGCGCCAATCTGCTCACGATAGGCGATGTTATCCGCCATGGTGTTGGTGTAGAACCACATTTCACTTTGCATGGCGAACAGATCGGAGCTAAATCCAAGCTGCTTCAGAACCGCAAACACGTTTTGCTCTTTAAGGGTACGCTGCGGGTTATCGCTCGCTCCGCCTTCACGCACAAACATACAGCGCAACGAGAGCTTCGTGGCGGTATCGCAGGAATAGCCGCGGTAAGCCACCAGATTCTTCTCCTGCGACAGTTTCGGCGTGGTATCGCGGTCATAGCCGAGCATACCCATATGATCCCAGCGCGTCGTTTCGCCGATAACGAAGACCACGTATGTATCATCCAGCCCGTCAGCCGGCGCCTGGTAGGTGAACTTTTTAGTCGGGTTAATCAGCGATTTCACATCGCTGGATTCGTCCGCCTGTGCCCAGGCGTAAAGACCTAACGCGGACAGCCAGTTGGACGGCAGATACGAGTTAGCCACCACGCCGCCATAGCTCGGCATATCAACGCCCGTCGCTTTTTCGATGCGTTTTTGCTGTTTTTCCATCAGGCGAATCGGCGCCCACACCAGCAGGCCTGCCAGCAGAACGACGGCGACGTTGCGGATGCGCTGTCCCCGGGTACGCAGCTGGCGTAACAGGGTATAGCGGCAGGTATTACTCCAGATAAAGAAGAGCGGGATCAGGCAGGTCAAAATCGTCCACATGATGAACCCTTGACCCACCACCTCTTTCGAGAGGTCGATGTCCGTGGTCATCACCGAGGCGACAATACCGTAGCCAATGACCACGTTCATGAATGTCATGTAATAGCTTGCAGCGGCAGAGATAATCACCACCAGCGAGGCCAGAATTTGCCATGTACGTCGGCCAAAAAGCGAGAGCAGGCGTAACAGGAAGAAGGTTGCCAGGATAGAGCCAAACACTTCAATGACGGCAAAAATTCCATTTCTTACGGTGAGGTGTTCGAAATAACCTTCCACGCGTCTGAACAGTACCGCGCCATTCAGAAACAAACCGATATAGACAGCCAGCATCAGACACAATCTTTGCTGGGTAAGAGACCTAATATATTTCATGCAAACAACCCTGGGGGAAGGGGTATAAAAACCCGCCGAATCTCAGTGAGAAAGCTGACAGAGTAAGTAGATGCGAGCGAAACCGTTATAAGAAACGTCTACAAGCGCGATAAGTAGACCACAGCGGGAAAGAAAAGTGGCAGCAGAGAGTGTGATTGATGAAGATTTTTACAAAATAACAAGTCCGGAAGTGATGTTGAGATAAAAAAAGAGGCCCTGAGGCCCCTTTTCATCGAATCATGCATGCGCTTCTTTATAAGCCTCGCGCTGCGGCTGACGAATCGTGGTCGACAGCGCCAGCGAGATAATCAGCAAGGCAAATATCACGCAGAAGGTCACGTAGAAGCCACCGAACAGCGAGGCGATCAGCGACCCGCAGATACTGCCGATACCGAAGCCGAGATAAATGACGCCGTAGTTTTTCGCCAGGTTGTTCAGGCCAAAGAACTCGCTCACCAGCGACGGGAAGACGGTAATGGTGCCGCCGAAGTTAAAGGCGACGCAGGCAATCGCCGCAAAGAAGGTCGCTTCGTTCAGCGGTGCAAACAGCAGCGCCGCCATGCCCACCAGGGAGATCACCTGCCCCAGCGTAATCACGCGGATGCGGGCGATTTTGTCAGACAGAATACCCAGTACCAGACGACCCGAGAGGTTAGCGATGGAGATGACCGTTACCGCATTTGCCGCCGTCGCCGCATCCAGTTTTACCATCCCCTGCGCGATATCTTTCGCCACGCCAATAACATACAGACCGCTCATGCAGGCCGTCAGGAACATCACCGCCAGCATCCAGTACTGCGGCTTACGCATGGACTGTGCGAGGGTGAAATCATTCTCCACCACGCCGTTAACGGTTTTCACTTCCTGCTGCGGGGCATCTTTCATCAGCGTGGCGCCGAAGAGGATCATCACCAGCACAATCACGCCCCAGATCATAAAAGTTTTCTCAAGCCCCACCGAGGCCAGCAGATGGGAGTCGATGAATTTGAACCCCAGGCTGCCCAGGCCGTATGAACCAATGGCAAACGCGGAGATAAGCCCTTTACGCTCCGGAAACCACTTCACGCAGTTCGACAGCGTCAGCAGGTAACCTGCGCCGTCCGCCAGCCCTACCAGCACCCCGGCGCTCAGCCACAGCATCATCAGGTTGTTAGAGTGTGCCGTCAGGAAGAAGCCCACGCCCAGCAGGATCCCGGAGGCCATGGTCACGCGCTTCACGCCGAAGCGCTCCTGAAGTTTGCCCGCCACGGAAGAGGAAATCGCTAATCCAAGACTCAGCAAGCCGAAGGAGAATGCCACCTGGCTTATCGGCGCGCCGAGCTTATCAGACAGGGCGCTGTTAAACAGGCTCCAGGTATAGACCGAGCCCAGTGCGAACTGGGTCACGATGGTGCCGAAGAGCGTCAGCCAGCGCGTGCGGTTATAGGTTGATGTGTTCATGGCTGTGTCCTGCAAGAGAAATTAAGGAAATTCGCTGAGGACACGATAAACAAAACCCCAAAACGCCAGGGGTAAAACGGCATGAAATGCAGGAGAAACGGAATGAAATGCCTGGAAGCGGGAATGAACGACCTTGCCGGAGAAGAAAACGTTTAGATGTGAGTGACCACTATCGCCACAACCCGCGCCATTATTGTATTAAATATGTTACCGCAGCGTTTAAAAAAGTAACAACCCTAAAATTTGGCGCTTAAGCCCAGGGTATATAAATATTCTTCCTCCGACTGCTGGTTGTAGCTGATCTTCGCCCAGGGGTGTATATCACCGTACTGGGTATCCACACGCCACCCCAGCGAGTTCACGCTGGCATGCCAGAGGGGGTCGGTCAGCGTCTGCGTGGTGGTTGTATCGCCATACGCAATCACCGTTGCGGGAGGCGTGCCATCAGAGCGCCACGCCATGACCGGCCCGGTCGTGAAATGTCCCGTCACGGGAAAATTCCAGCCAACGCTCAGAACGGTTTCCGCATCCGAACCGAAGGGGTCGTTCAGGGCAAAGCCCGCAGCATTCTGCGAATGGTTAATACGTTCCGCGAGAATATCTTCATAACGAGGTTGGTGATCGGCGTCCCATGTATAGCGTTCTGCCGTATTACTTTGTGCATCTGAAACGATATATTCCTGTTGCCACGCAAAAGCGGTGTTACCTATAAGCAGGCAGGCTGAGACACCCACCAGGCCAGAAGCAGCATGGCGACCACTGATTTTTTTTATCATCATCAAAGCGACTCCAGAAAGAGCCGAGTTCGGCGATATATGTCATTGTTCGAAGAGGTATTAGGGCGTATAGCCCTGTATTAACTATTGTCTCTTTAGCAGACACGTCAAGCCGGGCAGATTGAAATTTTTGCGTTTACCGTATCAGGAAGGGAGATGACCTATGCAACGTTGCGGCTGGGTAAGCCAGGATCAGCTTTATATCGATTATCACGACAAGGAATGGGGCGTACCGGAAACCGACGGTAAAAAACTGTTTGAAATGATTTGCCTTGAAGGCCAGCAGGCCGGGCTGTCGTGGATCACCGTTCTGAAAAAGCGTGAGAACTACCGCAATGCCTTCCACCGGTTCGATCCGGCTGCGGTGGCCGCCATGACCGACGACGACGTGGAAAGGCTGGTTCTGGACCCCGGTATCATCCGCCATCGCGGTAAAATTCAGGCCATTATTGGTAACGCGCGCGCTTATCTGGCGATGGAGCAAAACGGCGAACCCTTCTCAGCATTTGTCTGGTCATTTGTGGATAACGAGCCGAAGGTGACGCGGGCCGCCACGCTTGCGGAGATCCCAACCTCGACCCCCGCCTCGGATGCCCTGTCGAAAGCACTGAAAAAACGCGGCTTTAAGTTTGTGGGCACCACCATTTGTTACTCCTTTATGCAGGCCTGCGGGCTGGTCAATGACCATATTACGGGCTGCATCTGCCACCCGGAGGGCCACCATGATCCGCAAATGGCACAGTGAGAATACCGCTCAGCTCCTGAGACTGTGGCTTGAGAGCACTACCGAGGCGCATCCGTTTATCGACGCTGGCTACTGGAAAGCGAACGAAGCGCTGGTGCGGGATGAATACCTTCCCGCCGCCGAAACCTGGGTCTGGGAGGAGAACGGCACGCTGCGCGGCTTTATCAGCGTCATGCAGTCCCAGTTCGTGGGGGCGTTGTTTGTCGCCCCGGCGTTCATCGGAAAGGGGATCGGTCGTGCGCTGCTGAACCACGTTCAGCAGCACTACCCGTATTTAACTCTGGAGGTGTATCAGAAAAACGTGCGGGCGGTGAATTTCTATCATGCTCAGGGTTTTCGCATTGAAGACAGCGCCTGGCAGGATGATACCCAACACCCGACGTGGATCATGAGCTGGCAGGCGGATCAAACGCCGTAAGGGTAAGCGCCGGCCCCTCATATTTCTCCACCCATGCCAGCGCCGTATTCCCCGCGCAGCCATTCCCCAGCTTCGAGCTGGGGAGATCTTTGGTCAGCACGTTTACGGCACCGTTCTTACAAATACCGCCCTCGTCCAGCGCCAGATCCGGCCATGCGCCCTGATGAATGCAGAACACGCCAGGGCGGATCCCGTCGCTTACCACGGCGCCAGCCAGCACCTGCCCGCGCGCGTTCCAGACGCGCACGAGATCGCCGTCGTTAATTCCCCGCGCCTTTGCGTCATCGCTATTCAGCGCGATCGGCTCGCGTCCAGCCACCGCATACTGCTCGCGCAGAGCCGAATAGTTAAGCTGGCTGTGCAGGCGATGGGCAGGATGGGCAGACAGCAGCTGAAGCTGCCCCGGCTGCGCATTGCCATGCCATTCGTCCGGCTCCAGCCATGCCGGATGCGGCGGACAGTCCGCGTAGCCAAAGCTGGCGATGCGTTCGCTGTAGATCACAATCTTCCCGCTCTCGGTCTTAAGCGGGTGATTTTCCGGGTCGCGACGGAAGTCAGCAAAGCGCACAAACCGCGCGTTCTGCTCGCTTTCCGGCATTTCGAAGAGTTGATTCGCCTCCCAGAATTCAGCAAATGGCGGCAGCGTCACGCCCTGCGTCGCCCCGCGCTGGCTGGCTATCTGGTAAAACGTTTCGAGCCATTGCAGATCCGTTTTGCCCTCGGTGAAACGCTCGCGCCCGCCCGCTTCCCATAATTCACTCAGGTCAGCAAAGACGTCAAAATCATCACGCGCTTCATCCCGGGGGGCCACGACGCGCTTCATCGGCACCATGTGCTGGTTGCTGTAATCCCCGGTCATGGTGAGATCGTTACGCTCGAACGAGGTCGTGGCGGGCAACACGATGTCGGCATGTTTCGCTGAAGCGGTCCAGAAGCACTCCGAGATCACCACCAGCTCCGGCTTCTGCCAGGCGCGGATCAGGCGGTTGGTATCCTGGTGATGGGTGAAGTTGGCCCCGCCCGCCCACCAGACAAACTTAATATCCGGGAAATGGCGATCCTGGCCGTTGTGCTGATAAAACCCGCCCGGGTTCTCCAGAGCCTCAACAATGCGCGCCACGGGAATTTTATCCACCGCGTCCACGCCACCCTGCACTGAGCCCTGCATGGACGCCAGCACCGCCGCTTTACGCGTTGGGTTACCGCCGTTGGCAAAGTGATAGGAAAGCCCAAAACCGCCGCCGGGCGTGCCAATCTGCCCGAGCATCGCGGCGAGCGTCACCAGCATCCAGTGTTTTTGCTCGCCAAACTGCTGGCGCTGCATTCCCCAGCCGGACATCAGCATCGTGACGTTGCTATGGAATAACGCCGCCAGCTCGCGGATTTTAACGGCATCAACGCCGCAAACCGCGGCGGCCCACTCTGCGGTTTTGGCGACACCGTCGGTTTGGCCCGTCAGGTAGTCGGCAAATTTATCGAAGCCCGTGGTGCAGCGCGTAAGAAATTCCGTATCGTGCCAGCCGTTCTCTACAAGGGTATGGGCAATACCCAGCATCATCGCCACGTCGGTGCCCATATGGGGCGCGATCCACTCGGCGCTGTCGCCGAAGAAATCCAGGGTTTCAGAACGCATCGGATCGATACAGATGATGCGCTTGCCGCTTTTGCGCAGCGCGTCGAAGTAGGAAACGCCCTGCTCGTCGGACGCATTCCAGGCAATCTTCAGGGTGTTGAGCGGGTTGGCGCTCCACAGCACCACCACGTCGGTATGCTCCAGCACCAGCGGCCAGCTGGTCTGCTGCTGATAAACCTCATTGCCGCCCACGACGTAAGGCATGATCGCCTGCGCTGCGCCGGTCGAGTAATCACCCAGATGGCCGGTGTAGCCCCCGGCCAGGCTCATGTAGCGTTGCAGCAGGGTGGCGGCCTTATGCAGCACGCCGTTCGAGCGCCAGCCATAGGAGCCGGCAAAAATGGACGACGGGCCATAGCTGTCGCGGATGCGTTTATGCTGCGTATGGATTAGCGCCAGCGCATCGTCCCAGCTCACGCGAACGAACTCATCCTGCCCGCGCACACCCTGCGGTTTATCCGGTGACGCCAGAAAGCCTTTACGCACCATCGGCCAGCGTACGCGGGTTTTGCTGTGTACCTGATCGCGAACGACGGTCTGTAAAGAGTTGAGATGGCGCGAAGGCAAAGCCCCGCGAGACGACAGCACTGTGTCGCCATCGGTTTCGACCAGCATCGGCCCCCAGTGGGCGGCGGTCAGAATGGTTTTTGTTGAGGTGCTCAAAGCGTGCGCTCCTGGTTGCGTGCAGGTATGACGGCCTTTCGTTGAGGCAGTTTATCGTTTGTGACAAATTTCAGAGTTATACACTGAATTTTCTCCGTATTCGGACGTCATAATCCACTGCCACGTCCGTCGTGGCAAAGAATAAAAAGGATTAAGGAAATAAGATGAAAAAACGCGTACTCGTAATTGCCGCTCTGGTAAGCGGCGCACTGGCTGTTTCAGGCTGCACAACCAACCCTTATACCGGCGAACGCGAAGCGGGTAAATCCGGTATTGGCGCGGGTATTGGTTCCCTTGTCGGCGCTGGCGTTGGCGCGCTCTCCTCCTCCAAGAAAGATCGCGGCAAAGGCGCGCTGATTGGCGCAGCGGCAGGCGCAGCCCTGGGCGGTGGCGTAGGGTATTACATGGATGTGCAGGAAGCGAAGCTGCGTGACAAAATGAAAGGTACGGGCGTGAGCGTGACGCGCAGCGGTGACAATATCATCCTGAACATGCCAAACAACGTGACCTTTGACAGCAGCAGCGCGACGCTGAAACCTGCGGGCGCGAACACCCTCACCGGTGTGGCCGCGGTGCTAAAAGAGTACAGTAAAACTGCCGTGAACGTGATTGGCTACACCGACAGCACCGGCAGCCAGGATCTGAACATGCGTCTGTCACAGCAGCGCGCCGATTCCGTGGCCAGCTCGCTGATCGCCCAGGGCGTAGAAGCAAACCGCATCCGCACCAGCGGCATGGGCCCTGCCAACCCTATCGCCAGCAACAGCACGGCGGAAGGTAAAGCGCAAAACCGTCGCGTAGAGATTACGTTGAGCCCGATTCAGTAATCCCCGAGGGAGAGGGCCGGGGTGAGGGCAACAGACCGCACACCCCGGCATGAACCACTTGCCATCGTTGATTTTCCCGCTAAGGTATTCTCACTAAATTCAGGGAAATCAGCGATGAGCAAACCAGCCCGGGCCACCATCAGCGACGTGGCGAAAGCCGCCAAAACCGGTAAAACCAGCATTTCGCGCTACCTCAACGGCGAGAAACATCTGCTTTCCGATGCGCTGCTGGCGCGGATCGAACAGGCCATTGCCGATCTCGACTACCGTCCCAGCCTGATGGCGCGCGGCCTCAAGCGTGGTCGCACCCGCCTGATTGGGCTTATCATCGCCGATATCACTAACCCCTACTCCGTTAACGTACTCAGCGGCATCGAAGCGGCGTGCCGGGAAAAAGGCTTTACCCCGCTGGTCTGTAACACCAATAACGAAGTTGATCAGGAGCTGCATTACCTCGATCTGCTACGCAGCTACCAGGTGGAAGGGATCGTGGTCAATGCCGTCGGGATGCGCGAAGAGGGGCTAAATCGCCTGCAACAATCGTCTCTCCCGATGGTGCTTATTGACCGCAAAATCCCGGAATTTGCCTGCGATGTGGTCGGGCTGGATAATACCCAGGCCGCCACCACCGCCACCGAGCACCTTATCGAACAGGGTTTCGAAGCTATTCTGTTCCTGAGCGAACCGCTTGGCATGGTTAACACCCGTCGCGACCGCCTGGCTGCATTTCGCTCCACGCTGGCGCGATATCCCGGCGCGATCGCCGAAAATGCCGAAATTCCCCTGCACGAAGCCGGGCTGCTGGATAACACCCTGCGCCAGTTCCATACCCGCCATCGGGGAATGCGTAAGGCGGTGATCTCCGCGAACGGGGCGCTCACGCTACAGGTTGCCCGCTCGCTTCAACGCATCGGCCTGCACTGGGGCAGCGACATCGGCTTACTCGGCTTTGATGAACTGGAGTGGGCAGAACTTGCAGGCGTGGGCATTACCACCCTCAAACAACCCACCTGGCAAATCGGCTATGCCGCGGTTGAGCAAGTGGTTCGCCGTATTGAAGGCACCCGCGATGCCGTACGCGAGCAGGTTTTTTCCGGCGAGCTGATCGTTCGCGGCTCTACCGCTCGCTAAAATCCCCTTCGTGACAGCGATCATAAATTCAACATCCCATTCTTTTCTTTGGAACCGGTTCCATCTAGCGTAATACTATCGATTACGCGTTGGAGTCAGGAAATGAGCAGGAAAATAATGGTGGTCACCGCCGCGTATGGCGCGGATCGGGTGCGACAGGCAGGCGGGCAACGGGCGATGCTTCCCGTTATTGCTGGCGCAGGGGCTGATGGCGTTGAAATCCGCCGCGAACTCTTCAGCAGCGACGAGTTAATGGCGCTGCCTGCGCTCGGCGAGTCCATTGAGCTGCTGGGTTTACTGGCATGCTACTCCGCCCCGGCCCCCCTGTTTATGCCCGACGGCACGCTCAACCCGGATCTCCCCCGCTACCTCCGCGAAGCCAGCACCCTGAACGCGCTATGGCTCAAGGTCTCGCTGGGTCATTTCAGCGACAAACACCCCCTTGAAGATCTGCGGACATTGCTGGATGAAAGCGGGATGACGCTGGTGGTGGAAAACGACCAGACAGACTGCGGGCAGCTCGCCCCGATGCAGCGCTTCAAAGCCGCCTGTCGGGTGATGGCGCTGCCGGTAACGCTGACGTTCGATATGGGCAACTGGCTGTGGGTCGGCGACTCCCCGGAAGAGGCCGCGCGTCAGCTGGCACCCGCCGTGAGCTATATTCACGTGAAAGCCGCGGTCCCGCATAAGGCGCAGTTCCGCGCCGTCGCGCCGGATCAAACCGATTCTCGCTGGCAGGATCTGCTTAATCAACTGCCTGCCGACGCGCCGCGCGGTATCGAATTTCCGCTCGAAGGGACGGATCTCACCGCCGTCACCCGCCATTACGTCAACCTGTTGCGCGAGGAGTAAACCATGCACAAGACGCTGGACGTTATCACCATCGGCGAGGCCATGGCGATGTTTGTCGCCACCGAAACGGCCGAGCTGAGCGCAGTAGAACACTTTATCAAACGCGTGGCAGGCGCCGAGCTGAATGTCGCTACCGGCCTTGCGCGGCTGGGGCTGAATGTCGGCTGGGTGAGCCGCGTGGGCAATGACAGCTTTGGCCATTTCGTTCTCGACTCGCTGAAAAAAGAGGGCATTGATGCCGCAGGCGTCACGCTCGACGGACGCTTCCCGACGGGCTTTCAGCTGAAATCGAAAGTTGAAAATGGAACCGATCCCACCGTTGAGTATTTCCGCAAAGGCTCAGCAGCAAGCCATCTCTCCGTAGAGGATTATCATGCCCCTTATTTCTCCTCCGCGCGCCATCTGCACCTGAGCGGCGTGGCGGCGGCGCTTTCGGCCAGTTCGTACGATTTACTGGATCATGCTGCGTCGGCGATGAAAGCGCAGGGCAAAACGATCTCCTTTGATCCGAACCTTCGTCCGGTGCTGTGGAAAAGCGAAGCGGAGATGGTAGAGAAACTCAACCGACTGGCGTTTCAGGCGGACTGGGTACTGCCGGGCGTAAAAGAGGGAATGATCCTCACTGGCGAGACCACGCCGGAAGGCATTGCGGATTTTTACCTCAACCGAGGGGTAAAAGCTGTAGTGCTGAAAACCGGTGCCGACGGCGCATGGTTTAAAACCGCCGACGGTGAGCAAGGCGCTGTCGCAGCGGTAAAAGTCGACAACGTGGTCGATACCGTGGGCGCGGGCGATGGGTTTGCCGTCGGGGTCATTAGCGCCCTGCTGGAAGGCAAACCGCTGTCGCAGGCCGTGGCGCGGGGCAACAAAATTGGTTCGCTGGCGATCCAGGTGCAGGGCGATAGCGAAGGATTACCGACACGAGCAGAGCTCGGCGTCTGAATTCCCTCTCCCGGTGGGAGAGGTCCAGGGTGAGGGCAGCAATCCGCACCAGATAATTAAGCCACCGTGTACCCTACAGACAACGGCGGTAACAACCTCAACAACAGAGGCAAGCCTATGAACAGTTCGACCAATGCAGTCAAACGCTGGTGGTACATCATGCCCATCGTGTTTATCACGTACAGCCTGGCGTACCTTGATCGTGCCAACTTCAGTTTTGCATCCGCCGCCGGGATCAACGAAGACCTCGGGATCACCAAAGGGGTTTCCTCCCTGCTGGGCGCCCTCTTCTTCCTGGGCTATTTCTTCTTTCAGATCCCCGGCGCGATTTACGCTGAACGCCGCAGCGTGCGAAAGCTCATTTTCATCTGCCTGATCTTATGGGGTGCCTGCGCGTCCCTCACCGGCGTGGTGAATAACATTCCTGCACTGGCTGCCATTCGCTTTATTCTCGGCGTGGTGGAAGCGGCAGTGATGCCGGCAATGCTGATTTACATCAGCAACTGGTTCACAAAATCTGAGCGTTCACGTGCCAATACTTTCCTGATACTCGGTAACCCGGTCACGGTGCTGTGGATGTCGGTGGTGTCCGGCTACCTGATCCAGTCCTTCGGCTGGCGAGAAATGTTCATCATCGAAGGGGTTCCCGCAATCATCTGGGCCTTCTGCTGGTGGGTGCTGGTGAAAGATAAGCCAGCCCAGGCGAAATGGCTTTCGGAGGACGAAAAGGCTGCACTTCAGGCACAGCTGGATAAAGAGCAGCAGGGGCTGAAAGCGGTGCGTAACTACGGTGAAGCCTTCCGCTCCCGCAACGTGATCCTGCTGTGCGCGCAGTATTTTACCTGGAGTATTGGCGTGTACGGCTTTGTGCTGTGGCTGCCGTCGATTATCCGCAGCGGCGGTGAAAACCTTGGCATGGTGGAAGTGGGCTGGCTGTCATCGGTGCCTTATCTGGCTGCGACCATCGCAATGATTATCGTCTCCTGGGCATCGGACAAGCTGCAAAACCGTAAGCTGTTCGTCTGGCCGCTGCTGCTGATCGCTGCTTTTGCCTTCATTGGCTCCTGGGCCGTGGGCGCGAACCACTTCTGGGCCTCGTATACCCTGCTGGTGATCGCGGGTGCGGCCATGTATGCCCCGTATGGTCCGTTCTTTGCCATCATCCCGGAGATGCTGCCGCGTAACGTCGCAGGGGGCGCGATGGCCTTGATCAACAGTATGGGCGCGCTGGGTTCATTCTTCGGCTCGTGGTTTGTTGGCTATCTGAACGGTGCAACCGGCAGCCCGTCGGCCTCTTACATCTTTATGGGGGTGGCGCTTTTTGCCTCGGTATGGCTTACTCTGATCGTTAAGCCTGCTAATAATCAACAGCTACCCGTCGGCGCGCGCCACGCCTGAACCCTTTTAAAATCAACGGAGATTAGCATGAAGCCGTCCGTCATTTTGTACAAAGCACTGCCTGAAGATCTGCAAAAACGCCTGGAGGAACACTTTACCGTTACCCGGGTGAAGAACCTCAGCCCGGAAACCGTGGCACAGCATGCCGACGCGTTTGCCAGCGCCGAAGGCCTGCTGGGTTCGAGCGAAAAGGTGGATGCAGCGCTGCTGGAGAAAATGCCGAAACTTCGTGCCACCTCAACGGTTTCTGTGGGATACGATAATTTCGACGTGGATGCGCTTAACGCGCGCAACGTTCTGCTGATGCACACGCCTCATGCCCTGACGGAAACCGTCGCCGACACGCTGATGGCGCTGGTGCTCAGCACCGCCCGTCGCGTGGTGGAGGTGGCCGAGCGCGTGAAAGCGGGCGAATGGACGAAAAGCATTGGCCCGGACTGGTTCGGCGTGGACGTACATGGCAAAACGCTGGGGATTGTGGGGATGGGGCGTATCGGCCTGGCGCTGGCACAGCGCGCCCATTTCGGCTTCAGCATGCCCATTCTGTATAACGCACGCCGTCATCACGTTGAAGCTGAAGAACGTTTCAACGCCCGCTACTGCGAGCTTGATACGCTGTTGCAGGAAGCCGACTTTGTCTGCCTGATCCTGCCGCTGACGGATGAAACGCGTCATCTCATCGGCAAAGCGGCGTTTGAAAAGATGAAGAAATCGGCCATTTTCATCAACGCGGGTCGCGGCCCGGTGGTAGATGAAAAGGCGCTGATTGAGGCACTGCAAAACGGTGAGATCCACGCCGCCGGGCTGGACGTGTTTGAACAGGAGCCGCTGCCGGTGGATTCACCGCTGCTGACCATGCCCAACGTCGTCGCCCTGCCTCACATCGGCTCTGCGACACACGAAACACGTTACAACATGGCGGCGACCGCAGTGGATAACCTGATTGCCGCGCTTAGCGGTAAAGTGGATAAAAACTGCGTTAACCCACAGATACAACAGTAGAAACGAAAAAACCCGCCAGAAGGCGGGTTTTTGAATTTTGTGCTACTGGGTTGGAAGCTTACAGGCTTACAACGTTACCAGCTGCTGGGCCTTTAGCGCCGCTTTCGATGGTGAAGGAAACTTTCTGACCTTCATCCAGAGATTTGTAGCCATCGTTCTGGATAGCAGAGAAGTGTACGAACACGTCTTTAGAGCCATCGTCAGGAGTGATGAAGCCGAAACCTTTATCAGCGTTGAACCATTTTACCAGACCAGTCATTTTAGCAGACATAGAAATTACCTTATTAACAAATATATTGTGCCTTCCGGCTTGATGGATTGCGTTACAGATTTTTAAGCGATGAAGGAAGGGTCACTACGAAGGGTATCTATGGATAACAATCTGGACTGCTTTACTAAACTGCTTTAGGTCTGTGTAACAAACCGACGAACATAGTTATACCGATGTGGTAGATGAATGACAAGCGTTATTTTCATTAAGCATAAAAAAAACCCCGCCAGAAGCGGGGATTTTTCTTATTCGGTTGCAGCGACCGCTGCGCTCCACGCCTGGCTAAAGGCCTGGTGCTGGGACGCGAGCGGCCCGATCAGCGTATTGTACTGGCTCGCCTGCTGGGAGGTCGGGAACTGAATACCGTTAGAGACGAAGCTCACCTGCGTACCCTGCTCACTGATAAAGTCACCTACCTGAACCAGCTGCTGAGTAAAGACCTGAGCCGCTGGGATCAACGGCTGCAAGGCGTTTGACGGTTTAGTTACCACTTTCTCATACACCTGGTCATAAACCGGCTTCAGATCTTCGCCCTGCTTCAACGCGGAACGCGAGGCATCAGCCTGCATTTTGGCATTTTGCAGCTGCTGGCTCAGCACCCCGAGCGCGCCGTTGGACTGGCGCAGCGGTTCACGCTGGGTCACATAATCCTGTGGAACGCGGATGGCGTTCACGCTATCCACCACCGGGCGGATACCGGAATCCATCGCCTGGCTTACCTGCTGTGAATAGCCATACAGAATGGCGTAATCCGACACGAATGGACCAAACTGTTTTTTCTGATCCGCAGTCAGCGTTGGTAAACGCTCGCCGCTACGCATCACTGTATTCTGTAGAAAATCGATAAACGCTTTGCGCTGATCGCCTTCTTTATCGAAACACCCACTCAGGCTAACCACCATCAACAACGCCGCAATAGGCGCAAACCAGCGAGAGCAGGACTTTCCTGTCGCCATTTTATTACTCCTTTCACCCAAAAAAGCGCACACCGGCACACGCGTGCCCAACGCTGACAAGGATAGTCCAGGTCAGCCTTGCAAGATAGAGTTTTCATGCAAAACGGGTATTCCCGTTTTTGTACTGACTATTTACAAAAAAATACCTGTTCATTCCTACATATGACTAATCAGGTAATTAGCATAACTATCCATATAGCTGAAACGGTTAAAGCGATCGTGATCGCACAATTAATCACAGCCGTGACGATCCTGTGTTTGGTTTAGGGACTATTCTTAACATGCTCTCTGATGTTCATGATCCCGATGTGTGATTTATGAGGAGTTCTCAATGGAATTAAAAGATCCTGAGTTTGAGCTGCTGAGCAGCCTGGAACAGATTATTTTTAAAGACGTACCGCCGACGATTACCCTGAATCAAAAGTCCAATCCTTTTAGTGAATTTGAGCGTTTACGTAAAGGGTCGGGCCTGAAAACAGATGAATTCGCAAGAGCGATGGGTGTCAGCGTAGCGATGGTGCTGGAGTGGGAGTCAAAACGTGAAAAACCTACCCCAGCCGAGCTAAAGCTGATGCGCCTGATCCAGGCAAACCCTGACCTTCGCAAGCAGTTAGCCTGATAAAGTTTGTTTGCCCCCGCCCTTGCGGGGGCTTGTGTTTAGAGCCTTTCACATCGCCATCCCGACTCCTCCCACACCAGCTCATGCGTCAGCTTTAATCCTGCCAAAAACGCTTCATCATGGGACACCACCAGCAGCGCGCCGGGGAAATCGGCCAGGGCCGCTTCAATGGCCTGCACGGAGGCCAGATCGAGGTGATTGGTCGGTTCATCCAGCAGCAACAGCTGCGCCGCCTCTTCACGCCACAGCGCGCAGGCCAGCGCGGCCTTCAGGCGCTCGCCGCCGCTTAGCGCGGCCAGAGGCAGCGTCACTTTCTCCGCGCCCAGCTGAAGCTGCGCTAAACGGGTACGTAGCGCCCCCTCCTCGAGCGGTGTATTGCAAAGGCTGAGGTGCGTCATTACCGACTGAGACAGATCCAGCCGGGAAAGATGCTGATCGAGACAGGCATGCCTGACGGAGACCTTACAGGTTCCCGTAACAGGGGCGGTTTCGCCCAGGATCACTTTCAACAGCGTGGATTTTCCACAGCCGTTCGGCCCGCGTAGCGCCACACGCATCGGGCCATCCATTCGCCAGCCGATCGGGGGGACAGGCACGTGCGGAAGCACCAGTTCTTCCAGCACCAGCACCTGTTTCCCTTCCGGAATTTGACTGCCCGGCAGGGTAAACATCACCGCGTTATCCTCTTCAACCCGCTCGCGTGCCTGGTTAACCGCAGCGTTCAGGGCATGATTTTGATCGCTATGCTGTTTTTTCCAGGAACCAATACGCTCTTTCGCCGCTGCTTTGTATTTGACCCGTTCAAACGAGGCAATGTTAAGGCTGTCGACCTTGCGAAGCGTTTTGGCTGAACGCCGCTGGCTGTCGTCATGCTCTTTATGCATACGGGCTCGGGTACGTTTGCGCTCGGTGGCAGCATGCTCCAGCGCGGCGCGGGCGGCCTGCTGCTCGGCATCACGCTGGGTTCGATAGTCAGCATAATTCCCGCCGTAGCTGCGCAAGCCCGAAGCACTCAGTTCAAGTATACGCGGCACCTGCGCCAGCAATTCCCGATCGTGAGAGGCCACCAGCACCCCGCCCTGATACCGGGCAAGCTGCTCGTAGAACCACATGCGGCCCTGCCTGTCGAGGTGGTTGGTCGGTTCGTCCAGCAACAGGTAATCAGCATCTGCGGTGAATGCACCGCACAGCAAGGCACGAATGCGCTCGCCGCCGCTCAGCTCTGCCGCGGGTTTATTCGGGTCAAAAGGTGGAAGCGAGGCCGCGATAAAAGCCCGGCTAAGCCGTTCAGCCAGATCCCAGTGGCCGTCGAGCGTGTCCAGATCGTCGGGTTCATAATGACCGCTGTCGATGCGCGTGCGCGCCGCAAAGATCGCGTCGTAGCCAAGCAGTTCGGCAAGCGTGGTATCCGCAGAAATATCCTGCTGCTGCGCCACACAGGCGTGTGTAGCAAAGCGCTCAATGTGACCGCTGGCGGGCTCATCAATACCTGCCAGCAGCCGCAGCAGGCGCGTTTTGCCGCTGCCGTTGCGGCCAACCAGCGCGCACACTGACGCATCCAGAGAAAGAGACAGAGGGCCAAAAAGGATATCGCCCGTCGCAAACTGACAGGTGACCTGATGCAAAATAAAAGAGGGGGACTGCGCAAAATGAGCCATAAGCACTCCTGAATGAAATCAAAACATCCCCTACCGACGCGGTGCGTTTAGCAAGGATCGAAATTCATCAGTCGTGTTTGTTCATTTTTGGGGGGCGCTCCTGAGGGCGAAAGTTAACGGGAACAAGAATAACGGCAATGCGCCGCCCGTTTCAAGGTTAAATTTTCACCAGCGCCATTGTCAGCGTGAAAAAAACCCGCCGAAGCGGGTCTCTCAATCAGATAAACGCAAACGCATCGCCGAACAGACGATCTTCCCGCGCGTCACGCTCGTTGCAGAACAGGTCGCGGGCAATTTTCGCCATTTCGAAGCGACCGGCGATGTAGATATCGTGCCCCGCCAGCGTCCCGTGATCCTGCAATACCGCGGTCAGCACCGTACCGCTGCGCCCGCGCCAGCCCTCTTCCGGCTGCTCGACAACCGGCTCGATGCGCAGGTTTGGATGATTGACGCTCAGCGCTTCCAGCTCAGACAGATCGTAAAGATGCTTCTCTTCACGGCCGCCCCAGTAGATGGTGATATCGCGATTTGGATTACGCGCCAGCGCCGTTAACAGAATAGAGCGGACATAGGAGAAGCCCGTACCGCCGGCAATCAGGATCAGCGGACGGTCTTCGTCTTCACGCAGCCAGGCCTCACCGTGAGGAATATCGACCACGATTTCACGCTCTTTCAGGATGCGGTCCATCACGGCCATCGCGTACAGGTTAAGCTCAGACGCACCAATATGCAGCTCAATAAATTCCTGCTCTGCTGGCGTTGAGGCCATAGAGAAAGGACGCTTATCACGCTCGTCCATCACGACCATCAGGTACTGACCGGCACGGAATGAAAATGCCGCTTCAGGAACCAAACGGACGCGATATACGGTGTCGGTAATAGCATCTACCGACGTCACTTTACAGCTTAAGGTTGTCATTCGCTCTCTCTGTCGGGAAGTCTATAGGGCTAAACGGTCTTATTCTGCCTTACCGTTATTCATTATGGCCAGCTCGTCCCAGATCGCGTCAATTCGCGCGGTCACGGCAGGATCTTTTACGATCGGGCGACCCCATTCACGGTCGGTTTCGCCAGGCCATTTGTTCGTGGCATCCAGTCCCATTTTTGAGCCAAGGCCGGAAACCGGCGAGGCAAAGTCCAGATAATCAATCGGCGTGTTTTCCACTAACACCGTGTCACGCGCCGGATCCATACGCGTGGTGATGGCCCAGATCACGTCATTCCAGTCGCGGGCATTGACGTCATCATCGCAGACAATCACAAACTTGGTATACATAAACTGGCGCAGGAAGGACCATACGCCCATCATCACGCGCTTAGCGTGACCGGCATACTGCTTCTTCATCGTCACCACCGCCAGGCGATACGAACACCCTTCCGGCGGCAGATAGAAATCCACTATTTCCGGGAACTGCTTTTGCAGGATCGGCACGAACACTTCGTTCAGCGCCACTCCCAGCACCGCCGGTTCATCGGGTGGACGGCCGGTGTAGGTGGAGTGATAAATGGCATCTTCACGCTGGGTAACGTGCGTGACGGTGAATACCGGGAAGTTATCCACTTCGTTGTAATAGCCGGTGTGGTCGCCGTACGGCCCTTCGGGTGCCAGCTCGCCCTGTTCAATGTAACCTTCCAGCACGATCTCCGCGCTGGCGGGCACTTCCAGGTCATTGGAGATGCACTTCACCACTTCGGTTTTGGTGCCGCGCAGCAGCCCGGCAAAGGCATATTCAGACAGCGTATCCGGAACGGGCGTCACTGCGCCCAGAATCGTTGCCGGATCGGCACCCAGCGCGACGGATACCGGGAAGCGTTCGCCCGGACGGGCCGCGCACCACTCCTGGAAATCCAGCGCGCCGCCGCGGTGGGACAACCAGCGCATGATGAGCTTGTTCTTGCCAATCAGCTGCTGACGATAAATGCCGAGGTTTTGACGCTCTTTATGCGGCCCGCGCGTCACAGTGAGGCCCCAGGTGATCAGCGGTGCGGCATCTTCAGGCCAGCACTGCATGATCGGAATTTTGGTCAGATCAACCGCATCGCCTTCCAGCACTTTTTGCTGGCACGGCGCACCACGCAGGCGCTTAGTTGGCATGTTCAGCACCTGCTTAAACTGCGGCAGCTTGTCGAACAGGTCGCGGAACCCTTTTGGCGGCTCCGGCTCTTTCAGAAAGGCCAGCAGTTTGCCCACTTCACGCAGCGCCGTGACATCTTCCTGCCCCATGCCCATCGCCACGCGGCGAGGTGTGCCAAACAGGTTGCACAGTACCGGCATGGCGTAGCCTTTTGGGTTTTCAAACAGCAAAGCCGGGCCGCCCGCGCGCAGGGTACGGTCAGCGATCTCTGTCATTTCCAGATACGGATCAACAGGAAGCGTAATGCGTTTGAGTTCGCCCTGCTTTTCCAGCAGCGCCAGGAAGTCGCGTAGATCGTGGTATTTCATGCAGTTAATCATGGCCTCTCTGTAAGCGCTTCATTATACGGCGTAAGACCGCGTGATGCTGTAATTTTGTTAAATTAGCGTGAACTTCCACGACTTACTCTCTTTTTCGCCATTATAATCACCTTAGCGATCCCGCCAGGGTTTTGGTATGCTTGCGCCCCGAACAATGGGAAGAGTGATTATGCAGGCCTGGTATTTACTGTATTGCAAACGCGGGCAACTTCAGCGCGCGCAGGAACATCTTGAACGTCAGTCTGTTAACTGCCTGACGCCCGTGATCACGCTTGAAAAAATGCAGCGTGGAAGACGCACAACCGTCAGTGAGCCTCTGTTCCCGAACTACCTGTTCGTTGAGTTCGACCCCGAAGTGATCCACACCACGACGATCAGCGCTACCCGCGGCGTCAGCCATTTTGTGCGTTTTGGCGCCCATCCGGCAAGAGTACCGTCATCGGTCATTCATCAGCTTTCTGTCTATCAGCAGCCTGACGATATTACCGATCCTGAAACCCCGTACGCCGGAGACAGCGTGGTGATCACCGAAGGTGCCTTTGAAGGGTTACAGGCCATCTTCTCTGAGCCGGACGGTGAAGCGCGTTCCATGCTGCTGCTCAACCTGCTGAACAAAGAGGTGTTGCAGAGCGTTAAAAACACCGATTTCCGCAAAGTTTAGAACTGCACGCCGAACAAACGACGCACGTTATCATCGGTTTGTGCTGCCAGCCACTGCGCATCTTCTCCGCGCCAGTGCGCCACTCGCTCAGCAATATGCCCCAGATAAGCCGGTTCATTACGTCGTGATGCCGGTTTGGGCTGCATATCCCGGGGCAACAGATACGGCGCATCCGTTTCCAGCAGCAAACGATCGGCTGGGATAACGGGCAACAGCTCGCGCAGCCCCAGCCCACGACGCTCATCGCAAACCCAGCCCGTGATACCCAAATAAAGCCCACGGTTCAGGCAATCCAGCGCCTCCTGACGGGAGCCCGTAAAGCAGTGCAATACCGCACCGGGCAGCTTCTCCAGCCACGGTTCCAGCAGCGCCAGAAAACGTTCATGCGCATCGCGACAGTGCATAAACACCGGCATCCCCAGCTCTGCGGCCAGCGCGAGCTGGGCGGTAAATGCCCTCTCCTGGTCTTCAGGCGTCGAGAAGTTACGGTTGAAATCAAGCCCGCATTCGCCAATGGCAACCACTTCTGGCGTTTGTGCCAGACGATGAAGCACCTCAGCGCTTTCATGCGTCCACTGGCTGCTGTCATGCGGATGCACGCCGGCGGTGGACCAACAGTGTTGATAGCGTTGCGCCAGCTGCCGTGCCTGCTCGCTCTCATGCAGGTTCGTTCCCGTCAGTAACAGCCCGTTCACGCCGGCGGCAAAAGCGCGCGCCACCACCTCATCGCGGTCTTTCGCAAACTGCGCACTGGTCAGGTTAAGCCCGATATCAAACATACGTATCCCCATATGACAACCGCCCTGACGGGCGGCTGGTTTTATTCTTTGGTGGTCTCTTCAGACGGCTCGTCTTCTTCGTCCCCGGTACGTCCCTTTCCTACGTAGAAACGTGCGAAGAACACGCCGACCTCAAACAGGCAGTACATGGGTATCGCCAGTAAGGTTTGCGAGAAGACGTCCGGTGGCGTCAACAGCATACCTACGACAAACGCACCCACCAGGATATAAGGACGCTTCTTACGCAGATCGTCAGGCGTGGTCACGCCCACCCAGCAGAGCAGGACAATCGCGACGGGCACCTCGAAGGCGACACCAAAGGCCATAAACAGCGCCATGACGAAGCTGAGGTAGCTGGCGATGTCCGTCGAAACCTGTACCCCTTCCGGCGCGGTATGCGTCAGGAAGCCAAAGGCCAGCGGGAAGACAACGAAGTAGGCGAACGCCATGCCGATGTAAAACAGCAGCGAGCTGGATACCAGCAGCGGAATAACCAGCTTGCGTTCATGCCTGTACAGCGCGGGCGCCACAAATGCCCAGACCTGATACAAAATGACCGGTGCAGATGCAATCAACGATACCCAGAAGGTCAGCTTGATGGGGGTAAAGAACGGTGAAGCAACGTCCGTTGCAATCATCGTCGCGCCCAGCGGCATCTGTTTAATCAGCGGCGCAGAAACCACCTGATAGATATCGTTGGCGAAATAGACCAGACATAAAAAAATGAGGAAAACCGCAATAATGCAGTTTAACAGGCGCTTACGCAGCTCAATGAGGTGCGCAATCAGCGGTTGAGTATCATCTACTGCCATGTTTACGCTTTATCACTCGACGAGGGGGATGATTCGGAAACAGGCGCGGCGGGTTTTACCTCAGCCGTTTTGACCACGGGCTCTTCCGGCGGCACCTGCTTTTTCACTTCGGGCTCCTGAGGCGATTGCTCTGGCGAAGCGGCCTGATGCTCCGCGCTGGAAGGCGTCACACCCTCGCGCTGCTCTTCGCTGCCCTTCACCACCGGATTATGGATGGTGTTTGCTTCATCGCTCGCCTTCTCAGGATCGTTAATGCTGTATGAGCGCTTCATGGATTCAGCCGCTTCGCGTAGCTCATCCATCGACGCTTTCAGCTCCGGCGTCAGGTTGTCCATGCTCGCCTTTTCAACCTTTTTCAGGCTGTCCTGAAATTCCTGAAGCTTCAATTCCTGCGCCAACTCGTTCTGCACGGTCGTTGCCAGCGAGCGGAGCGCCCGCACCCAGCCCACGACGGTTTTCACCGCAACGGGTAAACGCTGCGGCCCCAGCACGATCAGACCAATCACAAAGACCAGCAGTAACTCACCAAAACCAATGTCGAACACGAATTACACCTGCTCTTTATCGTGACGTTTGGCCTCTTCCTTTTTGGCTTCGTCCTGCTTATCGGCGATAGATTTAGCGGTAAAATCAGCATCCTGACCGGTTTTTTCCTGCTTATTCTCATCATCGCTCATGGCTTTCTTGAAGCCTTTGATTGACGCGCCCAGGTCGGAACCAATCGATCCCAGTTTTTTCGTGCCGAACAGCAGCACAACGATGACGGCAATGATCACTAACTGCCAGATACTGATACCACCCATGCGTGTTCCCCAGTGATAGACGATTAATTAGTCAGATCGCATTATACGTATGCAATCCATCGATAGCGACGCTAATTCAGCGCGTTTTTCGCCAGCCAGCAAGCCAGACAACCACGCCGGCAGCCATAATCCAGGCTGGCATCATTTCCCAGTCCGGACGATTGATCAACAGCAACGTGCCGCTTATCAGCAGCGTCGCGCCAATTCCGAAGAGATAGCGGGACTGCCCCTGACGCACGCGACTGGATTGAAGCTCGTGCGCGATTTTATCCATGCTGTGCTGAAGGTTCTTGCTCTGACGCAAACTGTCGTAAACCAGTTCAGGAATTTCAGGCATTTTTTCAATCCAGAACGGGCCTTTCTCTTTAAGCGAGCGAACCAGCGCAGGAATACCGACCTGATCCTTAATCCAGGACTCAAGGAACGGTTTCGCGGTTTTCCACAAGTCTAACTGAGGATAGAGCTGGCGGCCTACGCCCTCAACGTAAAGTAATGTTTTCTGAAGTAAAACTAATTGTGGCTGCACTTCCATATTGAAACGGCGTGCGGTGTTGAACAGGTTCAGTAAAACGTGACCGAAGGAGATCTCCGACAGCGGCTTTTCAAAAATCGGCTCGCAGACGGTGCGGATCGCAAACTCAAACTCTTCCACGTTGGTATCTGGCGGAACCCAGCCTGAATCCACGTGCAGCTCGGCCACCTTACGGTAGTCGCGGTTGAAGAAAGCGATAAAGTTCTCGGCGAGATAACGCTTGTCCTCTTTATTCAGCGAGCCAACAATTCCGCAGTCGATGCCGATGTATTTCGGATCTTCCGGGTGCTCGTAGCTGACGAAAATATTGCCCGGATGCATGTCAGCGTGGAAGAAGCTGTCGCGGAAAACCTGCGTGAAGAAGACCTGCACGCCGCGCTCGGCCAGCAGCTTCATGTTGGTGCCCTGCTTTTCCAGCGCTGCCACGTCTGAGACCGGAATGCCGTAGATACGTTCCATCACCATCATGTTCTGGCTGCAATAGTCAGAGTAGACTTCAGGAACATACAGCATCGGGCTGTCTTCAAAGTTACGACGCAGCTGAATGGCGTTCGCCGATTCACGCAGCAGGTTAAGCTCATCAATCAGCGTTTTTTCGTATTCCCGCACCACTTCCAGCGGACGCAAACGGCGGCCATCCGGCAACAGGCGCGGCACCCAGCGGGCCAGGCGATAGATCAGCTTCATGTCCGCTCTGATAACCGGCAGGATATCCGGGCGAATCACCTTAATAACCACCTCTTTGCCATTTTCCTTCAGGCGCGCGGTGTGAACCTGCGCAATAGACGCTGAGGCCAGAGGCTGGATGTCGAAATCATCAAACCAGGTGTCGATGGGAATATTACCCATCGCCTCTTCGATTTGTTGCTTTGCTCTCTCCCCGTCAAACGGGGCGACGCGGTCCTGCAACAGCGCGAGCTGATCGGCAATCTGCGGCGGGAAAAGGTCGCGACGCGTTGAGAGCATCTGCCCAAACTTGATCCAGACAGGGCCGAGCTCCTGCAACGCAAGACGCAGGCGTGCGCCCAGCTCCTCATCCTTATGGCGATTCGGCATCCAGAACAGCGTGCGCCGCCAAAGCCGAAGCGGCAGGGTGATGCGCATTCTGGGGATAAGCTCGTCGAGCCCGTAGCTCAAAAAGGTGCGAACGATAAAGTAGAGGCGCCGAATTTCACCAGGCGTCATTTGCCCTCCAGTTTTTCCAGCCGTTTGGTTAACGCATCAACTGCGCGCTCAACTGCCGCGGTCTCTTCAGCAAACCAGGCGACCTCTAAAGGCCCCGGCGCCATACGCCACTCTTCGGTCAGCACCTCGGCAGCATAGCGCTGTTGACGGAGCAGACCTTTGCGCAGGAAAACGGAGCCCGTGCGCAGCGTTTTGCTTATCCCTTCGGCCGCGATGTCGCCGATATAGGGTGCCAGAAGTTCCGCCGGGTCGAATTCGGCCTGATCGCTGAGTGCAACGAAGTTCTGCACCACCTGAATGTCGCCTTCGACCTCCAGCTCACCGCTGCGAATAAGCGCCGTCATCTGCTGACGGTCACGTAGTTTTGGCAGTACGCTCATGTGCGTAATCACCGAGCAGTCAGCCGTGCCTTCCCATTCACCCAGAACGTCAAGCTGGCGTTCGCTGAAGACCAGCACAAGCGGCGTCGAGAACTCCTTTAATACGATACGCAGTACCTTCCCGTTAAGCCGCTGACGTGCGGTTTTCAGCGCCGGTGCGCGATACAGAAAGGCATTCAGTACATTCTCGATGCCAGCGGTGACTAAGGGTTTAATGGGCACGGGAAACCTCCACTCAGAACTTGTAACCACGATGCAGCGCGACGACACCCGCCGTCAAATTGAAGTATTCCACGTTTTCAAACTCCGCATCCTGCATCATCGCTTTCAGCGTGTCCTGATCCGGGTGCATTCGGATGGATTCGGCCAGATAACGGTAACTTTCGGCATCGTTCGCCACCAGCTCGCCAATGCGCGGCAGAACGTGGAAGGAATAGGCATCGTAAGCTTTGCTCAGCGGGTCGATAATGGGTTTTGAGAACTCGAGAACCAGCAGACGACCGCCCGGCTTCAGCACGCGGTACATGGAGCGCAGCGCCTTGTCTTTATCGGTCACGTTACGCAGACCGAAAGAGATGGTGATGCAGTCGAACGTATTGTCCGGGAACGGCAGCGCTTCGGCGTTCGCCTGAACATATTCCACGTTCCCCACCACGCCAATATTGCGCAGCTTTTCGCGGCCCATTTTCAGCATGGAGTCGTTGATATCCGCCAGCACCACGCGGCCCGTTTCGCCTACCAGACGGGAGAATTTTGCGGTCAGATCGCCCGTGCCCCCGGCTAAATCCAGCACCGTTTGCCCACGGCGCACGCCGCTGCAATCAATAGTAAAGCGCTTCCACAAGCGATGAATGCCGAATGACATCAAATCATTCATCACATCGTACTTCGCCGCCACGGAATGAAATACGTGGGCCACCATGTCAGCTTTCTGCGCTTTGGCGACAGTCTGAAAGCCAAAGTGCGTTGTGTCTTGTGAATCGTCAACCATCTCAGAGCCTGCTAATCAGTCAAATGTTCGTGAAGTGTAACAGATTGGGCGCATTTGCCCTACGTTTCAACCACCGTGAAAGAAACGTGCCGGCTGCTCATCTGGCGATAAACTCGCCGCTAAATCGTTGTCTTCATTGCGGGAATTTTGCTCAGCGTCGCCTTCGCGCAAGCGGAACTCTTCGTCCTGAGCGGTCGCCTGCTCCACCAGTTCCGGATTAATCTCGCGTTTCACCTCCACGCCCAGGCTGCGGAACGCCTCCGCCTGTGCCAGCAAATTGCCGCGCCCGGAGGAGAGTTTTTTCATCGCCTGGCGGTAATTATCCTGGGCGCGATCCAGGCTTTGCCCCACCGAGGACATATCGTCAACGAACAGCCGCATTTTGTCGTACAGCTTGCTGGCGCGATCGGCAATCTGCTGCGCGTTACGACTTTGGTGCTCATAGCGCCACAGGTTGGCAATGGTCCGCAAAGCCACCAGCAGCGTGGTGGGGCTGACCAGCATAATGTTATTTTTCAGCGCTTCGGTAATAAGCTCAGGCTGTCTGTCGAGCGCCAGCAGGAATGCAGGCTCGACCGGAATGAACATCAGCACGTAATCCAGCGATCGCAGCCCCGGCAGCTGCTGATAATCTTTCCTGCCCAGCAGACGAATATGGTTACGCACGGAGGCGATATGCTCCTGCAACGCTGATTCTCGGGTGTAGTCATCGTCAGCGTTGAAGTAGCGCTCATAGGCGACGAGCGTCATTTTGGCGTCGATAACCACATCTTTGCCCTGAGGCAGACGCACAATCACATCCGGCTGCATTCGCGAGCGCGCGTCGTTTTCAATGCTGACCTGCGTCTCATATTCATACCCTTCGCGCAGGCCCGAGGCCTCCAGCACGCGAGTTAAGACCACTTCGCCCCAGTTTCCCTGCGCTTTGTTATCGCCTTTGAGCGCCCGCGTCAGGTTGATTGCCTCCTGCGCCATCTGCGCATTCAACTGCTGGAGGTTACGGATCTCGTGCGCCAGGGTGTGGCGCTCGCGCGCTTCCTGTCCAAAGCTGTCCTGCACCTGACGGCGGAAACCGTCCAGCTGTTCGCGCAGCGGCGTCAGCAGGCTGTTCAGGCTCTGGCGGTTTTGTTCATCCACGCGGCGGTTGCTGTGCTCAAAAATACGGTTCGCGAGGTTTTCGAACTGCTCGCTGAGGCGCTGCTCGCTGTTGATCATCTGGCGGATTTTGTCTTCGGCGTGCAGCTGGGTGGATTCAAGGCGGGTGGTCACTTCGCGGAGATCGGCCTCCAGCGAGGTATTGATGTCGCGCAGGTTACGCAGTTCGTTATTGAGCAGTTCACACTCTTCGCGCCAATGGTCGCTCAGCGCAAGCTGCTGTTTCGTCGCGCTGAGTTCAGCCACGATCTCTTCGCGCTCTGCCAGCTGTTCGGCTTTCTGCTGCGCGTGCTGGTAGCTGGAAATGAGCCAGCCAATCCCCACGCTCGCCAGCGCCACTACCGCATAAACCAGGATTGAGATATCCACAATGCCCCCCTGCATCCACGTATAACCCGCACAAAATAGAATTGTGCTGTATAAACGTCCAGTTTGAAAGGGTTTTCCTGCGAGGCGCTACGCAAAAAATAAAGGCCGAACGCGTCGGCCTTTTATCTCAGAAGAGAGAATTAGAGGAGACGGCGAGCCGCTTCAACCACAATTTTCACCGCATGACTTTCGGTCTGCTTCATGGTTTCGGCGTTCGGGATCTCCTGCTGGGTACGGTTGACGATCACGCCCGCCACCATACCGGCACGCAGACCCTGGCTTGCGCACATGGTCAGCAGCGTTGCAGATTCCATTTCATAGTTCATCACGCCCATGGACTGCCACTCTTCCATTGAGCCTTTGAAACGGCTCACCACGCGGCCAGAGAAGGTGTCGTAACGCTCCTGGCCCGGGTAGAAGGTGTCGGAGGAAGCCGTCACGCCCACGTGAGTGGTTGCGCCAACGGATTTCGCCGCTTCAACCAGCGCGGTGGTGCACTCGAAGTCAGCCACTGCCGGGAATTCCATCGGTGCAAAGTGCAGGCTTGCGCCGTCCAGACGCACGGATGCCGTCGTGACCAGCACGTCGCCCACGTTGATGTGCGGCTGAATGGCGCCCGTGGTGCCGATACGCAGGAAAGTACGAATGCCCAGCTGCGCCAGCTCTTCAACGGCGATTGAGGTAGACGGACCACCGATACCGGTAGAGCACACGATCACCGCTTTGCCGTCCAGCTCTGCGCGCCAGGTGGTGAATTCGCGATGGGCTGCCAGCTTAACCGGCTTATCCATCAGCGCGGCGATCTTTTCCACACGCTCAGGATCGCCAGGGACGATAGCCAGCGTAGCCCCTTGTAAATCGTTTTTAGTGAGGCCGAGATGAAAAACATCAGACTTAGACATAGGTGACTCCTCTGTGGGTCGGTTAGTCAGAAGAAGTAAAAAGGTACTTTACAGAAGCAATGTGCATTATTTCGTGATGCATCTCACCATGAATGAAAAAGATTGCAGTTAATTTCCATCAAATAGTGATTCACATCACATTAACAAGTTATATCGACGGGTGCTGCACAAAAGATAGACGCTATAAGGCACTGTGGATTGTTAACCTGGTGTCTATATTTATCTTTGCGCTAATCCATTCATTGGTACGGAGAATGCCATGACTGAAAAAACCGGTTTTGCACCTGCTGCTGCCCCGCATGCCTCAACCATTGTCTCAACCCCTGAAGAGGCCATCACCGCAGGCGAAACGTCGATTCCCTCTCAGGGAGAGAACATGCCGGCGTACCACGCGCGGCCAAAATCCGCCGAGGGCCCGCTGCCTATCGTGATTGTGGTTCAGGAAATATTTGGCGTTCATGAACATATTCGTGACCTCTGCCGCCGCCTGGCGCTGGAGGGTTATCTGGCCGTTGCGCCAGAGCTCTATTTCCGCCAGGGCGATCCGAACGATTACAGCGACATCCCGACGCTATTCAGTAACCTGGTCAGCAAGGTGCCGGACGCGCAGGTGCTTGCCGATCTTGACCACGTTGCCAGCTGGGCGGCGCGCAACGGCGGCGACCCGCACCGTCTGATGGTGACCGGCTTCTGCTGGGGCGGGCGCATTAGCTGGCTGTACGCCGCGCATAACCCGCAGCTGAAAGCCGCCGTAGCCTGGTACGGCAAACTGGTGGGTGAAAAGACCCTGAACTCGCCGAAGCATCCGGTTGATATTGCTACCGATCTCAATGCCCCGGTGTTAGGGCTGTATGGCGGTCAGGATACCGGTATTCCGCTTGATACCGTCGAGACCATGCGCCACGCGCTGCGGGCGGCAAACGCGAAGGCCGAAATCGTGGTGTATCCCGATGCCGGACACGCGTTTAATGCCGATTATCGTCCGAGCTATCACGCGGAATCGGCGAAAGATGGCTGGCAGAGAATGCTGGCGTGGTTTAGCCAGTACGGCGGGAAAAAAGCATAAAAAAAGCCCGGTGGCGGCTGCGCCTTACCGGGCCTACTGGCAGGCCGGGTAAGCGATAGCGCCACCCGGCAATCCAGCACCACTACGCCTGACGCAGATTCTGCGCTGCCTTTACCATATTCGCCAGCGCGGCGCGCGTCTCCGGCCAGCCGCGGGTTTTCAGGCCGCAGTCCGGGTTTACCCACAGGCGTTCCGCCGGGATGCGCTGGGCGGCTTTCCTCAGCAGCCCTTCAATCCACTCCACGCTCGGCACGTTCGGGGAGTGAATGTCATACACGCCCGGCCCAATTTCGTTCAGGTAGTCGAACTCTTCAAACGACTCCAGCAGCTCCATGTCTGAACGCGAGGTCTCGATGGTAATGACGTCGGCGTCCAGCGCGGCAATGGAGTCCATGATGTCGTTAAATTCGCAGTAGCACATGTGGGTGTGGATCTGCGTGTCATCCTTCGCAACGGCGGCGTTAATGCGGAAGGCTTCCACGCCCCACTGTAAGTACGCATCCCAGTCGCTGCGACGCAGCGGCAAACCTTCCCGCAGCGCCGGTTCGTCGATCTGAATGATGCCAATCCCCGCCGCTTCCAGATCCGCCACTTCATCGCGCAGCGCCAGCGCGATCTGTTTGGCAATCGTCTCGCGCGACACGTCTTCGCGCGGGAACGACCAGCAGAGAATGGTCACCGGGCCGGTCAGCATGCCTTTTACCGGTTTATCGGTCAGAGACTGGGCATACTTCGCCCACTCCACGGTAATCGCCGCCGGGCGGCTGACGTCACCGATCACTACCGGCGGCTTCACGCAGCGGGAGCCGTAGCTCTGCACCCAGCCGTTCTGGGTAAAGACGAAGCCGTCCAGGTGCTCACCAAAATATTCCACCATGTCGTTACGCTCGGCTTCACCGTGCACCAGCACGTCCAGCCCGAGGCGTTCCTGCTCAATAATCGCCTGCTTGATGTGTTCCGCAATGCCGGTGCGGTAATGATTCGCGTCCAGATTGCCCTTTTTGAAGTCCAGACGCAGGCCGCGGATCTCGGTAGTCTGCGGGAATGAACCGATGGTCGTGGTCGGCCACGCGGGCAGGTTGAAGCGGGCGCGCTGGGCTTCGGCACGTACCTCGTACGGGCTCTGGCGCTGGCTGTCCCGGGCGGTAATGGCCGCCAGACGCTTTTCCACCGCCGGGTTGTGCACGCGAGCCGAGTGACGACGCGCCTGGATTGGGGCGCTCCAGTCGGCAATCGCCGCCGTATCGCCGCTGTTGAGCGCATCGCGCAGCAGCGCCAGCTCTTCACATTTTTGCAGGGCGAAGGCAAACCAGCTTTTCACTTCTTCGTCCAGGCGGGTCTCCACGCTCAGATCGATCGGACTGTGCAGCAGAGAACAGGACGAAGCCACCCACAGCTCGCGTTTACCGACGATGTCTTTAATTTGCGCGTATTTCTCGGTCAGATCGGCGCGCCAGACGTTACGACCGTTGACCAGACCGGCGGAGAGCAGCCAGTCCGCAGGCAGACGCTTATGCAGATCCGTTACGTCGTCTTTACCGTGAACGAGGTCCACGTGCAGGCCCTGAACCGGCAGCGCGGTAATGGTGTCGAGGTTCGGCGTCACGCCTTCGAAATAGGTGGTCAGCAGCAGCTTCACCTGGCCAGTGAGCGCGTCATACGCCGGTTTAAAGGCATCCAGCCATGCCTGCGGCAGCTCAAGCACCAGCGCCGGCTCGTCGATTTGCACCCACTGGATGCCGCGTTTGCCGAGCTCGATCAGCACCTGCTTATAAACCGGCAGAATATCGTTCAGCAGGCTGAGGCGGTCAAACGGTTCGCCTTTCACTTTGCCCAGCCACAGGTAGGTTACCGGCCCCAGCAATACGGGCTTCACCTGATGGCCCAGCGCCAGCGCTTCGTCCACTTCATCCAGAAGCTGCGTCCAGGTCAGCGCAAACTGCTGGCCCTTAACGAACTCCGGCACCATATAGTGATAGTTGGTGTTAAACCACTTGGTCATTTCCGCCGCTGCCGCTGGCTCACCCGTTGGCGCACGACCACGGCCGATGCGGAACAGGGTGTCGATATCTACCGATCCATCGCTGTTCTGATGACGAGCCGGCACGTTGCCAAGCAGCAGGCTGGTGGTCAGAACATGGTCGTACCAGGCGAAATCGCCCACCGGCAGCAGGTCAACGCCCGCCTGTTTTTGCTGATCCCAGTGACGGGCGCGCAGCTCGCGGCCCACCGCCAGCAGTTCTTCACGGGTGGCGTTACCCGCCCAGTAGCTTTCTTGCGCTTTTTTCAGCTCGCGACGCAGGCCAACGCGAGGGAAACCGAGAGTGTGAGAGCGGATTGTCATGGCATACCCCTTGTAGAAATTCGTTATTTAGACGTCCAGATGTTTACACTTCTATAATTGGCAGGTACTGTATATTCCTCAAGCGCAAAATGTTCATGGCGAAGTGAAGGACTTTCATGATCGAGATAAAACACCTGAAAACGCTACAAGCGTTGCGGAACTGCGGTTCTCTTGCGGCGGCAGCGGCCACGCTGCACCAGACTCAGTCTGCCCTTTCTCACCAGTTCAGCGATCTGGAACAACGCCTCGGTTTTCGTCTTTTTGTGCGTAAGAGCCAGCCCTTGCGCTTTACGCCGCAGGGCGAAATTTTGCTTCAGCTGGCGAACCAGGTGCTGCCGCAGATTGCCAGCGCGTTGCAGTCCTGCAATGAGCCGCAGCAGACCACTCTGCGCATTGCCATTGAGTGTCACAGCTGTATTCAGTGGCTGACTCCCGCGCTTGAGAACTTCCGCCAGAAGTGGCCGCAGGTGGAGATGGACTTTAAATCCGGCGTTACGTTTGATCCGCAGCCGTCGCTTCAGCAGGGTGAGCTGGATCTGGTGATGACCTCAGACATTCTGCCGCGCAGCGGCCTGCACTATTCGCCGATGTTTGATTTTGAGGTGCGTCTGGTGCTGGCCCCGGATCATCCGCTGGCCGCCAAAACGCGCATTACGCCGGAAGATCTTGCCAGCGAAACGCTGCT
Organism: Enterobacter cloacae complex sp. I2; assembly: GCF_014896205.1. Lineage (NCBI taxonomy): Bacteria > Pseudomonadati > Pseudomonadota > Gammaproteobacteria > Enterobacterales > Enterobacteriaceae > Enterobacter > Enterobacter cloacae complex sp. I2. Next base: position 95,935 of record NZ_JADBRA010000016.1, on the reverse strand, counting down.
GATTTACCCGGTACAGCGCAGTCGTCTGGATATCTGGCGCCATTTTCTGCAACCCGCAGGCATCAGCCCTCAGCTGAAAAGCGTGGACAATACCCTGCTGCTGATCCAGATGGTGGCGGCCAGAATGGGGATCGCGGCGCTGCCGCACTGGGTGGTCGAGACGGTTGAACGCCAGGGTCTGGTGGTCACCAAAACCCTGGGTGAAGGACTGTGGAGCCGGCTGTACGCTGCCGTGCGCGACGGCGAGCAGCGTCAGCCGATTACGGAAGCGTTTATTCGCTCAGCGCGGAACCACGCGTGCGACCATCTTCCGTTTGTGCGGAGCGCGGAGCGACCCAGCGGCGATGTACCCACAGCGAAGCCAGGATCACCGTTCCCCCAATAAGGAAGCTCGGCCAGTGCGGCTGTTCCTGCCAGATGGCAAGATTTACCAGCAGCCCCGCCGGGACGTGTACGTTGTTCATGATCCCCAGCGTTCCGGCGTCTACCTGCGTAGCGCCGTAGTTCCACATAAAGTACCCCAGCCCCGACGCCACCACGCCCAGCCAGACCAGAACGCTCCACTGCACGGTAGTGGTCGGCAGCCTTTGCGGATTGCCGAGCAGAAACCACGCCGCCACCGCGACAATCGCCGCGCCCACATAGAACCATGCAAACGCGTTATGCTGCGGCATCGGGCGGGTTTCCATCAGGCGTTTGTAACCCACCATCCCGATGGCGAAGCTGATATTGGCGAGCTGGACGAACATCAGCCCGGTCCAGAAGTGATCGCTCACCTTGTCGTAGCGAATGATCGCCGCGCCAATCACCGCCAGCGCGGCGCTCAGAAGATATCCCCAGCGCAGGCGGCGCTTGCTGAGCAGGTCGTAAATCAGCGTGATATAGAGCGGCGTCAGGACGGTAAAGAGCAAGAATTCCGAGACGGACAGGTAGACGTAGGCCCGAAAGCTGAACAGATACATGATGCCGAGCTGCATCGCGCCCACCAGCATGTACAGAAGAAGGGTTTTCAGCGATTGCCCGCGGGTGCGCAGGAACGGCAGAAATACCAGCGCCGCCAGCCCTACGCGCATCAGCACCGAGAAGTAGCTGTCGACCGATCCGGCAAGGTATTCGCCAATCAGGCTAAAGGAGAAGGCCCACAGGATAGTGGTGATAATGAGTAGCGCCACAATGCTTGTCTCTCAGAAAGAAGGACAGGCATTGTAGCGAACTCTTTAGTTGACAACTGAGCAATAAATAATCAAATGAAGATTATTCAAGGAACAGCTTGCGCAAATACTTAGGCACCGCGTTATCGGCGTTGGTGCCGATCACTTCCAGCTCCGGGTGCAGGTCTTTAAGGCGCTGGTGCGCGTTCTGCATGATGCAGCCTTTGCCCGCCATGGAGAGCATCTCGGCATCGTTCATGCCATCGCCGAACGCGATGCAGTCTTTCAGCTCAAAGCCCAGACGTTTTGCCACCGCTTCCAGGGCGTGGCCTTTGGACACTCCGCCCGCCATCACTTCCAGACAGGTCAGCGTGGAGAAGCTCACGTTGACGCGGTCGCCCCAACGGGCGTTGATCGCCTGCTCCAGCGGCAGCAGCGCTTCGTGGCTTTCGCAGGTAAAGAACACTTTGCTGATCCCCTCCGGATCCAGCAAACCCGGCTCATACAGCGAGTAGTTGAATACCGCTTCCTTGAAGAAGCGCATTTCGTCCGGGCGATGACGGTTCATAAACCATTCGTCGTCACGGTAAACGTTGGTGACGATATCCGGGTTGTTATGCACCACGCCGAACAGATCGGCGGCGATATCACGATCCAGGTTATGGGTGAAAATGAGGTTGCTGTCCGTGTCGTGTACGCGAGCACCGTTGGAGGTGATCATGTACGATTTGATTTCCAGGTTATCGCGGATCTGCCCCACGTCCACGTGGTGGCGGCCGGTGGCGAAGACAAAGTTCACGCCGCGGGCGGTCAGGAGTTTTAAGGTCTCTTTCGCGTAAGGCGACAGGGTGTGGTCGGGGGAAAGCAGCGTGCCATCTAAATCAGATGCAACAACCTGGTACATAGGGATTTAAACCTCTGGTGAAAACAGTAATCAGTTATGCCTGTTGAAAAATTCAACAATAGCGTTGAGCGCGACTGAGCGCATAGCGTCCTTTTCGAAAAGGATCTCATGGTACGCGCCGTTAATGACAAGCGGTTTACCCCCTTCACACGGGTGGCCCGCCGCGGCGCGCAGTTCACAATATCGATCGTGCATGCGGTTATCCACCACACGCTCTTCCTCCGCCTGAATCAGAAGCGTCGGCGTATCATCATCACCCACGCCCGCCAGCACCTGCTCGCCGGCGTGAATGCCTTCCCGCACCCAGTGCCAGGTCGGGCCACCGACGCGTAATCGCGGCTCATCGGCATAGAAGCGCAGGTTACGGCGATAGCGCTGCCGGCTGTGGGTTAACACGTTGATGGCAAACGGCAGCGCCCGCCAGCGCCCTGTCCCGATGGCATAATTTTCCCGAATGCGCTGATGGCCCTCAGCCCAGTCGAGAAGATGTCGTACCATCCAGTCAGGGAAGCGAATCACAATGCCATACATCGGCGCGGTAAGCGCGATGGCATCGCACTGGTGATCGTAGCGCTGCAAAAACAGCGTGGAAATGGCACCGCCCATGGAGTGCGCCAGTATATAGCGCTTGCGCCACGGGCCTGGCTGCACTTCCTGCTCCCAGAACGCGGCGAAATCGTCGACGTAATCGCTGAAGTTATCCACGTGGCCGCGATGGGTATCCGGCAGCAACCGGCCTGAAAGCCCCTGCCCGCGATGGTCGATAATTAATACGTCGAAGCCCAGATGGAACAGGTCATACGCCAGCTCGGCATATTTGACGTAACTTTCGATACGGCCGGGGCAGACCACAATCACCCGGTCATTTTTTTCATCACGGAAACGAACGAAGCGTACCGGGATCCCTCCGACGCCCGTAAATTCATCTTCCTCTCGCTGGCGCCAGAAATCGCTCAGCGGCCCCATGGAGAAAGCCGCAAATGCGTTTTCTCGTGTTTCCCAGTCCTTTTTCTGCTGAAACATTGGGTTTCCACCCCCCGTAATCCAGGGAATATAGTTTTTTTCGTCATCGGTCACAAAATGACTCAACAATAGCGTATTGTGGCATAAAAACAGACGATCCGGGAGTTTCAAATGACCTTCGAGTGGTGGTTCGCTTACCTGCTGACATCCATCATCCTCAGCCTTTCACCCGGCTCCGGGGCCATCAATACCATGACCACCTCCATCAACCACGGCTATCGCGGCGCGGCGGCGTCGATTGCCGGTTTACAGACCGGGCTTGGCATTCACATTGTGCTGGTGGGGATTGGCCTGGGGACGCTGTTCTCCCGTTCGGTGCTGGCGTTTGAAGTGCTGAAGTGGGCCGGTGCGGCGTATCTGATTTGGCTGGGCATTCAGCAGTGGCGCGCGGCAGGCTCAATTGACCTGAATACGCTCTCCCGGACGCAAACGCGCGGCCATCTGTTTAAGCGCGCGGTGTTCGTTAACCTGACCAACCCAAAAAGCATCGTGTTCCTCGCCGCCCTGTTCCCGCAGTTTATCGTACCGCATCAGCCTCAGGTCATGCAGTATGTGGTGCTAGGCGCGACCACCATTATTGTCGATATCATTGTGATGATTGGTTACGCGACGCTGGCGCAGCGAATTGCGGCGTGGATCAAAGGGCCTAAGCAGATGAAGGCCCTGAACAAAGTCTTTGGTTCGCTGTTTATGCTGGTTGGCGCGCTGCTTGCGTCAGCGCGTCATGCTTAGCGAGAAATGATGAGATGAATGCCGAAGCCGGCGAACAGCGCGCCGGCAAAGCCGTCGATCCACTTCGCGATACGCTGATAGCCGCGACGCATTGCCGGTAAGGCGAACAGGCTGGCAACAATAGTGAACCAGGCGAACGTCTCAACGACGATTAGCAGGAAGATCCCCCAGCGCGCGCCCGCGCCGACGCTGTCACCCACAAACAGCGAGAACACGGAGCCGAAATAGATAATCGCTTTCGGGTTCGCCAGGTTGGTCAGGAGTCCTTTCACAAAGCTGCGTCCGCCCGTTGCCAGCTCAACCTTTGGCTCTTCCGGCTTTTTCTCTTCTTTCTTCAGCGCCCCGCGCAGCATCTGATAGCCCATCCAGCATAGGTACAGTCCACCGCCGACCATAATGATGTTGTGTAGCCACGCCATCTTAGCCAGGATCAGGTTCAGCCCGAGCAGCGCAACCGCCGCCCAGACCATGACGCCCATGGTAATACCGAGCACACCCATCATCGCCTCTTTACGGGAGCGGCTGACGGCCGTTTGTGACACGAAGAAAAAGTCAGGGCCAGGGCTCATCAGCGCAACGATGTGCACTAACGCCACGGTGAGAAATAGCATTAACATAATTAGCTCGCGGGGAAATAATTCAGTGAGTCATCATCCTGGCACTTTTTCGCCCGGCTGACTACTCCTCATCATCACCATCGGCGTGAGAGCGGATGAGCGCCATAAATTCTTTACCAAAGCGCTCCAGCTTGCGCGTACCGACGCCGTTGACGCTGAGCATTTCGCTGGCGCTGAGCGGCATCTGCTCGGCCATCTCAATCAGCGTCGCGTCGTTGAACACCACGTATGGCGGGATGTTCTCTTCATCCGCAATGGCTTTACGCAGCTTACGCAGCTTGGCGAACAGCTTGCGATCGTAGTTGCCGCCGTAGGATTTTTGCATCACCCGCGGCTTGAGGGCGACGACGCGCGGAACGGCGAGCTTCAGCTCCACCTCGCCGCGCAGGACCGGTCGCGCCGCTTCGGTGAGCTGAAGCGCAGAGTGCTGGGCGATATTTTGCGTGGCAAAGCCTAGGTGGATCAGCTGGCGGATGATGCTTACCCAGTGCTCGTGGCTCTGATCTTTACCGATGCCGTAAACCGGCAGCTTGTCGTGACCCATGTCGCGGATACGCTGGTTGTTGGCACCGCGCAGCACTTCCACCACGTAGCCCATCCCGAAGCGCTGGTTCACGCGTCCGATAGTCGAGAGCGCTTTACGCGCGTCCATCAGGCCATCGTATTGCTTTGGTGGGTCGAGGCAGATATCGCAGTTGCCGCACGGCGCCTGTCGTCCTTCACCAAAGTAGTTGAGCAGCACCAGACGGCGGCAGGTTTGCGCTTCGGCAAAGGCCCCCATCGCGTTGAGCTTGTGGCGTTCGATATCCTGCAACTGCCCCTGCGGTTTTTCCTCCAGACAGCGGCGCAGCCACGCCATATCCGCCGGATCGTAAAACAGCATCGCTTCCGCTGGCAGGCCATCACGCCCCGCGCGGCCGGTTTCCTGATAGTAGGATTCAATGTTGCGCGGAATGTCGAAATGCACCACAAAGCGCACGTTGGGCTTGTTGATCCCCATCCCGAACGCCACCGTCGCGACGACGATTTGCAGGTCGTCGCGCTGGAATTTCTCCTGCACCTCGGCGCGGATGTGGTTCTCCAGCCCGGCGTGATAGGCCGCGGCGCTAAAGCCGCGGTTTTGCAGACGCGCGGCGGTGTCTTCCACCTTCGCGCGGCTGTTGCAGTAGATAATGCCGGACTTGCCGCGCTGCTCCTGCACGTAGCGTAAGAGCTGATCCAGCGGCTTGAATTTTTCCATCAGCATGTAGCGGATATTCGGCCGGTCGAAGCTGCTGACCTGGATATACGGATCTTTCAGCCCCAGCAGGCGAACGATATCCAGACGCGTGGTGTCATCCGCCGTGGCGGTAAGCGCCATAAACGGCAGCTCGGGGAAGCGCTGACGCAGCTGGCCGAGCGCGGCATATTCCGGGCGGAAGTCGTGCCCCCACTGGGAGATACAGTGCGCTTCATCCACCGCCAGCAGGACCGGGTTCCAGTGCGCCAGGTTTTCGAGGAAGTTGTCCAGCATCAGACGCTCTGGCGCGATATACAGCAGACGAACCTGTCCGGTGCGGCACCCGGCCATCACCTCTTGCTGCTGCTCGCGAGTTTGCGTTGAGTTAAGACAGGCCGCCGCCACGCCGTTGGCGAGCAGCTGGTCGACCTGGTCTTTCATCAGGGAAATAAGGGGCGATACCACGACCGTCAGGCCGTTAAGCACCAGCGCGGGCACCTGATAGCAGAGCGATTTACCGCCGCCGGTCGGCATCACCACCAGGCAATCGCGGCCTTCCAGCACGGTTTCAATGATGGTTTCCTGGCCAGGACGGAACTGCTGGTAGCCGAAGGTTTCATGCAAAACCTGTTTAGCCAGCGATTCCTGATTCAATACTTCCGCCTGCGCCACGTTAACCCCATATGCCAGAAATGAAACAGGCGCTATTTTCAGCGCCTGAGAGAGAAACTTCAACGTTTAACGCAAAAACATTCGAGCAGCTTAGAAAATATCGTTCAGCATGACGCCCACACCGACGCGGGTCTGGTTGAAGTTGTAATCGATCAGCGATTCGCCGTAGCCGCTATACACCTGGGTATAGAGACGCACGTGTTTCGTCACCGGGTAGCTCAGGCCCAGCTCAGCGCCGCCGTATCCGGTGTTCCAGTTGTACTGACCTTTGGCGCTCAGCACCGCGTCACCCAGCTGATAGCCCACCTTGAGCTGATAGTAGCCCATGTATTTGGTGATATCCGGATTGTCATCGGTGCTGCCCACCACGTACCACGGCTTCACTTCCACCATGAAATTGCCGTTCTGCGCCATCAGACGCGTATAGACGCGGTTCCAGCTGCGTGAGGTTGGGTCGGAACGACCGTTGGAATCGTGGTTATAACCCACCTCTACGTCGCGCAGCGTCCAGCCTGCAAACTCATAATCGGTGGCGAAACCGAGGAACAGCTGCGGCTCATAGTTGGTTTCGCGGAACGGTGAAGATTCGCCGCTGTTGGAGAGCTGCCACCATGACTTCTGCGTGTAGGACGCGCCAAGCACCGAGTTCGGCCCCAGGATGCCGCGCCAGAACGGGAAGGCGAGGCTGAGCTGGAACTTCACCTCATCTTTACGCGCATTATCAGACCAGTTATAGGAACTTATCGCCTCTTTGTTGAGATCGCTGGTCTGGGTGTAGATCACGTAGTTTGTGTCATAGGGGTACAGCGTGAACGGATTGTCGTGCTCCTGAAGCATATTGGCGATGATGCTGCCCTGAACGGCAGGTTTATCATGCACTTCTTTGATCGTCGCTTCCTGCGCATATGCTGTGAGGGGCAGCGCAACCGCCGCCAGTAACCAACCCAGATACGTCCGCATCGGTGGTGTTCTCCTGAAATTGTGACATTTAATGAATAGTTTTGTCTGCGCATTCTACAGACTTCTGCGATAACTTCCGCTTCCTCGTTTCTTAAAGTGGCATTCCTTTATCCTGAAGCATAAAATCAACATTTTATTAACAATAAGGATGCCACGTCTGATGTCAGCCACGCTAACCGCCGAAGAAACATTAAAACTCGTGGGCGAGATTTTTGTGTACCACATGCCGTTTAACCGTGCACTGGGTCTTGAGCTGGAACGATACGAAAAAGACTTTGCTCAGCTTAGCTTCAATAATCAGCCAATGATGGTGGGCAACTGGGCGCAAAGCATTTTGCATGGCGGGGTGATTGCCTCTGCGCTGGACGTGGCGGCCGGTCTGGTGTGCGTGGGCAGCACGCTGACGCGCCACGACACCATCAACGAAGATGAGTTACGCCAGCGCCTGTCGCGCATGGGAACCATCGATTTACGCGTCGACTACCTGCGTCCAGGACGAGGAAACCGCTTTACCTGCACCAGCAGCCTGCTGCGTGCCGGGAATAAAGTTGCCGTTGCCCGCGTTGAGCTGCATAACGAAGAGCAGGTTTATATCGCCAGCGCAACCGCCACTTATATGGTGGGTTGAGGCGGCAAATTCGGGTAAAATTGATTCACTTTTTTGTAACGGATTTTCCCGATGGATGCTAAACAGACGCGGCAGGGCGTTTTACTCGCCCTTGCCGCTTATTTTATTTGGGGTATCGCGCCGGCGTACTTCAAGCTTATCGCCTATGTCCCGGCGGACGAAATCCTCACCCACCGCGTCATCTGGTCGTTTTTCTTTATGATCGCGCTGATGAGCATCAGCCGTCAGTGGTCAGGCGTCAAAACGCTGCTGAAAACGCCGAAGAAGGTCTTCCTGCTCGCGCTTTCCGCAGTGCTGATCGGCGGCAACTGGCTGCTGTTCATCTGGGCGGTGAATAACCATCATATGCTCGAAGCGAGCCTGGGGTACTTCATTAACCCGCTGGTGAACATCGTGCTGGGGATGATTTTCCTCGGCGAGCGCTTCCGTCGGATGCAGTGGGTGGCGGTGATTCTGGCCTTCTGCGGCGTGCTGGTGCAGCTGTGGACCTTTGGCTCGCTGCCGATTATCGCCCTCGGCCTGGCGTTCAGCTTTGCCTTCTACGGCCTGGTGCGTAAGAAGATTGCGGTGGAAGCGCAGACGGGCATGCTGTTTGAAACCCTGTGGCTGCTGCCGGTCGCGGCAATCTATCTGTTCGGTATTGCCGACAGCGCCACCAGTCACATGGGCAGCAACCCCTGGTCGTTAAACCTGATGCTGATGGCCGCAGGCGTGGTCACGACGATTCCCCTGCTGTGCTTCACCGGTGCGGCAACGCGCCTGCGTCTCTCCACGCTGGGCTTCTTCCAGTACATTGGCCCGACGCTGATGTTCCTGCTGGCGGTGGTATTTTACGGCGAAGTGCCGGGTGCGGATAAGATGGTGACCTTCGCCTTTATCTGGGTAGCGCTGGCCATCTTTGTTGCGGATGCGATCTATACCCAGCGCAGGACCCGCAGAGGGATGTAGTGCTTTTTTGCCGGATGGCGGCTGCGCCTATCCGGCCTACAAGATCTGTAGGCCCGGTAAGCGTAGCGCCACCGGGCGAATTCTCAAAGCCAGTTCTTCCGCTTAAAGTACAGATACGGTGCCAGCCCGGCGAGGATCATAAAGATAATCGCCCCCGGGTAACCAAAGCTCCACTTCAGCTCCGGCATAAACTCAAAGTTCATCCCGTAGCTGGACGCCACCAGCGTCGGCGGCAGGAACACCACGGAGACCACCGAGAAGATCTTGATGATGCGGTTCTGCTCGATGTTGATAAAGCCCATCGCCGCCTGCATCAGGAAGTTGACCTTCTGGAACAGGGATTCATTGTGCGGCAGCAGGGATTCGATATCGCGTAAAATCTCACGCGCCTGCTCCAGCTGACCGCCCGGCAGACGCGCCTTGCGCACCAGGAAGTTCAGCGCGCGCTGGGTATCCATCAGACACAAACGCACCTTCCAGCCGATATCTTCCAGCTCCGCCAGCGTGGACAACGCTTCGTCGTATTCATCGCCCTGATGGCCTTCCATGATCACGCGGCTCAGCTTTTCCAGGTCGCTGTAGATGTTTTCGATTTCATCCGCCAGCTGTTCGATTTTGGTTTCGAACAGATCCAGCAGCAGCTCATAGGCGTTTCCGTCTATCATCGCCTGGCTGCGGGCACGCATACGGTAGAGACGAAACGCCGGCAGTTCGCGCTCGCGCAGGGTGAACAGGCGGCCATCGCGGATGGTGAACGCCACGGTAGAGTTCCCCGCGTGGTCTTCGGCATCTTCAAAAAAGAAGAAGGAGTGAATGTGCAGGCCGTCTTCGTCTTCAAAAAAACGGGCGGATGCTTCGATGTCTTCCAGTTCCGGGCGTGTCGCCAGGCTTTGCCCCAGTTCAGATTGTACGCGAAGGCGTTCATCGTCGTCCGGCTCGACCAGATCCACCCATACGGCATCAATGAGGGGCTGTGACTCTTCGGCTTCAAGCCGAGTCAGTCGGTTATTTTCGAGTTGAAATGCGCTCAACATGACCGGGACTCCCAATGCAAAAAATATCGGACAGTTCGGTGGGCACACAGAAACAAATTGGGTTTCAGACCATTAAACAGCCTGACTCAGCGCGACGGGAAAAATGCAGTCGCTGACAACCACTAAGGCCATCAGCAAGAGGAGATAGCCTTAGGAGTTGTTCCTGGATGACAGGGAATTGAGCCAGTATCTACTGGGTGTGTCCAAGGCGAATGTCCTCTTAGCGTAATCGTGCGCGCATGTTACGCCAGCAATAACTGTGGCGTCAACACGCAACGGAACGCTGAAGGGCATTAATTGACCTTCAGCGTATAAGGCTAGCAGAATATTACAAAATAGTGATATTTTTCTGAAAGTTACACACTTTCCAGCCTGGCATAGGCTGCCACCAGCCATTTGATCCCCTGCCCCTGGAACGCTACCTGCAAGCGGCTGTGCTCGCCGCTGCCTTCCAGGTTGACGATGGTGCCTTCGCCAAATTTAGCGTGGCGCACGCGCTGGCCCAGCTTGTACCCGGTGTCGGTTTCAGAGATTGGCGACCCCATACGCTGATGGCTGACCGGACGGCTGATGCTGGCGCGCAGGCGCACCTCTTCCACGCACTCTTCGGGCAGCTCGCCGATAAAGCGCGACGGACGGTGATACACCTCTTTCCCGTACAGGCGGCGGGTTTCCGCGTAGGTCAGGGTCAGCTTCTGCATCGCACGGGTCACGCCCACGTAGGCCAGACGACGCTCTTCTTCCAGACGCCCGCCTTCATCCAGCGACATCTGGCTCGGGAACATGCCTTCTTCCATCCCGACGATAAACACCTGCGGGAACTCCAGACCTTTGGCGGAGTGCAGGGTCATCAGCTGAACCGCATCCTGCCAGGTATCGGCCTGCCCTTCTCCCGCCTCCAGCGCGGCGTGGGAGAGGAATGCCTGCAACGGCATCAGATCTTCGTCTTCTTCGTTGTAGCTGAACTGGCGCGTTGCCGTGACCAGTTCCTCTAAGTTCTCTATACGGGTCTGCCCCTTTTCGCCTTTTTCCTGCTCGTACATGGTGCGCAGGCCGGAATCTTTGATCACCCGGTCGGTCTGTACGTGCAGCGGCATGTCGGCGGTTTCCTGCGCCAGCGCGTCAATTAACTCCAGGAAGCGCTGCAACGCGCTGGCGGCGCGTCCGGCGAGGGCTTTTTCCTGCAACAGCTCGCGGCACGCCTGCCACAGCGTAAGCTGACGATCGCGCGAGGCCTGGCGCACCACGTCCAGCGTGCGATCGCCGATGCCGCGCGTCGGCGTGTTCACCACACGCTCAAACGCCGCATCGTCGTTACGGTTGGCAATCAGACGCAGATACGATAGCGCATCTTTGATCTCCTGACGTTCGAAGAAGCGCATACCGCCATAAATACGGTACGGCATGCTCACCTGCAACAGCGCCTCTTCCAGCACGCGCGACTGGGCGTTGCTGCGATAGAGAATGGCGCACTGCTCCAGCGCGCCGCCGTTGTCCTGCCAGGTTTTAATGCGGTTCACCACGAAGCGCGCTTCGTCGAGTTCGTTGAAGGCGCAGTAAATCGAAATAGGTTCGCCGTCGACGCCGTCGGTCCACAGCTTTTTACCCAGGCGCCCGTTGTTATTCTCAATCAGGGCGTTGGCCGCGCTCAGAATATTGCTGGTTGAGCGGTAGTTCTGCTCCAGACGGATGGTTTGCGCGCCGGGGAAATCGTTGAGGAAGCGCTGGATGTTTTCCACCTGCGCGCCGCGCCAGCCGTAGATAGACTGGTCGTCATCGCCGACGATCATCACCTTGCCGGTATCACCGGCCAGCAGGCGGATCCACGCGTACTGGATGTTGTTGGTATCCTGGAATTCGTCCACCAGGATGTTGGTGAAGCGTTCACGGTAGTGTTGCAGGATATGCGGTTTGTTCAGCCACAGCTCATGGGCGCGCAGCAGCAGCTCGGCGAAATCCACCAGGCCAGCGCGGTCGCACGCTTCCTGATAGGCCTTGTAGACGTTCTGCCAGGTCTGCTCGACCGGGTTGCCGAAGCTCTGGATATGGTGCGGACGCAGCCCTTCGTCTTTCTGACCGTTGATGTACCACATCGCCTGACGCGGCGGCCACTGCTTCTCGTCGAGGTTCATCGCCTTGATCAGGCGCTTCAGCAGGCGCAGCTGATCTTCGCTGTCGAGGATCTGGAAATCCTGCGGCAGGTTAGCGTCCATATGGTGCGCGCGCAGCAGACGGTGCGCCAGGCCGTGGAAGGTGCCAACCCACATGCCGCCCTGGCTGGTGCCCATCAGCTGTGCGATACGGTGGCGCATCTCTGCCGCCGCCTTGTTGGTAAACGTCACGGCCATAATCGAATACGGCGAGCAGTTCTCCACGCTCTGGAGCCAGGCGATACGATGAACCAGCACGCGCGTCTTACCACTGCCCGCTCCAGCCAGTACCAGCAGGTTTGTACGCGAGGCGGCAACCGCATCACGTTGTTTATCATTAAGGCTGTCGAGCAGGTAAGAAACGTCCATTGGCACCGTCACGTCATGTCGGGCAGGCAAATGTTTCCATTCGCCAAAACCCTGTTAATTTATACAGAACAATTGATGATTATATCAGCGTCGTGAGGGATGCCAACCGTGAAATTTCCACGTGCGGCAGAAGACGGCTGTCCGGGGTGGTCATCAGATCGGCGTTTTCCGGCTTGATCCAGCAGGCCTGCATGCCGCAGCGGATCGCCCCGGCGACGTCCGTGGTCAGGTCATCGCCCACGTGCAGGATTTCGCCGAGCGGCAAATCCAGTTTTTCCGCCGCCAGGTGATACATATCGTTGAAAGGCTTCGAGCGCCCGTGCGGGCCCGCGCGCAGCACGAACTGAAAATAGTCACCTAGGCCAAACAGCTCGGGCTGAGCGTTGCCGTTGGTGATGGCCACCAGCGGCCACTTACTGGCCAGTTTCGCCAGCGTGTCGTGCGTCTCCTGCGGCACATCGATGCGGCTGCGCCATTTGGCGAAGTTTTCCATGGCCGCTTCGGCCCCCGTGGCCGCATCCTGCGCGCTCAGGCCGGCGTTGAGCATCGCCTGCTCAACCGCCCGGCGACGCCATTCGGTCACGTCGTGGTAAATCTCCGGTTCGGTTTCCCGCAGGGACTGACGCAGCTGCTGGAAGTCTTTATTCTGCATCGCTTTCAGCGCAGGATGGTAGTTCTGCACAAACGCCAGCGACTCCTGCTCGGTACGCAGGATCACCGGACGGTTATCGTATAGGGTGTCATCAAGGTCAAAGGTCAGGGCTGAGATCTGACCGAGTGGGCGGTAAAAACGCATTATTTCCCCCGTTTGGCGCGTGGATGCGCCGCGTCATACACCGAGGCAAGGTGTTGGAAGTCTAAATGGGTATAGATTTGGGTGGTCGACAGATTCGCGTGGCCGAGCAGCTCCTGCACGCCGCGCAGGTCGCCGCTTGATTCCAGCATGTGCGTCGCAAAGGAGTGGCGCAGCTTGTGCGGATGCACGTGGCTGTTCAGCCCCTGCTTGATGCCCCACTCCGCAAAGCGTTTCTGCACGTTACGCGCGGAGATCCGCTTGCCAAGCTTCGACAAAAACAGCGCATCTTCTTCGGCGCCAAACAGCCCGCGCAGATCCAGCCAGTGCTCAATCCAGGAGACGGCGTTGCGGCCAATCGGCAGGCGGCGCTCTTTGCTGCCCTTGCCCATCACCCACACTTCGCCCGTTTCCAGGTCGAGATGTTTTATATCGAGATTGACCAGCTCGGAAAGACGCAGCCCGGCACCGTACATCACCTCCAGCATCGCGCGGTCGCGCACGGCCAGCGGATCGTTAAGATCGATATCCAGCAGGCGGTTTACGTCGTCGACGTCGATATTTTTCGGCAGATGGCGTGGGGCTTTTGGCGTGGCGATCCCTTTTGCCGGGTTAGCTTTCAGCTTGCCCTGACTGACCAGCCAGTCGAAAAAGCTGCGCAGGGCAGAGAGCCGGAGCGCCAGGCTCGCCGGGCTTAAGTTTTTTTTACGGCTACGCACGACGAACCCGCGTACCGTGGCGGCGTCACATTGTTGCCAGCTTTTCAGGCCGATTTCATCGGCAATCTGCATGATGGCATCAAGCTGACGCTGATAGTTGAGCAGCGTAATGGGGCTAAGCTGGCGCTCTACGCCCAGATAGCGCAGAAAACGCGAGACGTCAGTGGCGAGCAGTGCGTCCGTCATACGCGCTCAATCCAGCGCTCCAACAGCTCAGGCAGCATCAGGGCGATTTCCTGTAGCAGCTGCGTGCCCTGCCCCTGCTCATAATGATGCGCGTCGCGGCTGGTAAACAACATCACACCCAGGTCACCATCACGCCCCATCAGCGACATCGCCACCGAGCCAATAGCTTTGGCTTCCGGCAACACCACCAGCAACTCTGGTCCATTAAGCGGCCCCAAATAGTGGTGCTCATGGCCCAGACGCTGAATGCGCAGCGGCTCAAACGCCTGACGGCTAAGCGCCAGATGGGTAAACCCGGACGGCGCGCCAATGCGCCAGCGGTCAGGGAACAGGCGGAGAGTTGCGCCTGCCAGCCCCAGCTCGCGCGCCCAGCGGTGGAAGCGGTTGAGAAACTCTTCGAGACTGTGCGCAGACGCCAGACGCGCCTGGAGGTGCAGAAGACGGTGGAACAGGCTTTCGTTATTGCTGGCCTGCTCCATCAGCAGCGTCATGTTCTCTTCGAGCTGATGGATGTGATTGCGCGAGCGCGCCATGTGCCATTCAACCAGCGACACGGTCTCGCGAACCGGATGCGGCACGCGCATCCGTTCGACGACGCGTGCATTGCGGATAAAAAACTCAGGATTATGCAGCAGGTAATCCACAACGGCGCTGTCGTCCAGCTCCGTTAAGGGTTCCCGCAGTTCTTCCCCTGGTTGCTTCATAGATGGATAAACCCGTCATAAACATGTGTCGCCGGGCCAGTCATGTACAGTGGATGACCCGCTCCTTTCCAGGCGATATCAAGACGCCCGCCCGGTAATTCCACGCGAACCTCTTCTGCCAGTAACCCCTGCGAGATGCCCACGGCCACCGCCGCACAGGCACCGCTTCCACAGGCCTGGGTTTCGCCCGCGCCGCGCTCGTAAACCCGCAGGCGAATGTGTTCACGCTTCACCACCTGCATGAAACCGATGTTCGCCCGCTCCGGGAAGCGTTCGTGGCTTTCCAGTACCGGGCCGAGCGTTTCGACCGCGGCGGTTTGCACATCATCCACCTGAATCACGCAGTGCGGGTTACCCATTGAGACAACGCCGCACAATACTGTCTGCTCGGCGGCGCGCATAATATAGGTCTTTTCCGCTTTGTTGGCGCGAAACGGCACGGCAGAAGGCTCGAAGTTTGGCTCGCCCATGTTCACGCGCACCAGTTCGTCGTCGGTGACGCTGAGCACCATCCGACCGTTGGCGGTGCTGACGCGGATATCGCGCTTGTTGGTGAGCCCTTTTAGCCGAACAAAGCGGGCAAAACAGCGCGCGCCATTGCCGCACTGGGACACTTCGCTGCCGTCGGCGTTAAAAATGCGGTAGTGAAAGTCCAGGTCAGGATCGTAAGGAGGCTCCACCACCAGCAGCTGGTCAAACCCGACGCCCACGTGTCGATCCGCCAGACGACGGATCAGCTCCGGGGAGAAAAAGACATTCTGCGTTACCGCGTCGACGACCATAAAGTCGTTGCCAAGGCCATGCATTTTAGAGAACTGCATCATTTGCTCCATTGCGCGGGTACAGAACGTAATTGTCAGAGATTGACCTGAGTCGGGCCACCGTTATTGCCGCGATCGTTGGTATCCGGCGTAGATGACTCGATACCACTTTGCACCGGTTTTGTCGGCGGTGGTGCGTTTTTATCCTCTGGCGGGAAGTAAAGTGGTCCCTTCAGTCCACAGCCGGTCAGGCTAAACAGAGTGACAAGAACGGCAAGCGTTCGAAAGACGTTTTTCATGTAGAGGTTGCCCGTAAGTTCAAATCTGTTTCTATCATCGCAGGAGAAGACACAAAAGCAAGAGTTTGCCGCTTTCCTGCAACGGGAATTATTTAGCGTTATACTGCCGCCATCACGAAAAACAGGAATAAAACCATGAACGACAGTGAATTTCATCGCCTCGCCGATACCCTGTGGATGACCATCGAAGAGCGTATCGACGACTGGGACGGCGACAGCGATATCGATTGTGAAATCAACGGCGGGATCCTGACCTTAAGCTTCGAAAACGGCAGCAAAATTATTATTAACCGTCAGGAGCCGCTTCACCAGGTGTGGCTGGCGGCTAAACAGGGCGGTTATCACTTTGACCTGAAAGGTGACGAGTGGGTTTGCGATCGCAGCGGCGAAACGTTCTGGGATCTGCTGGAACAGGCTGCAACCGCGCAGGCGGGCGAGAACGTGAGTTTCAGGTAGTTTTGTTGCCCGGTGGCGGCTACGCCTTACCGGGCCTACAACGGCTCGGACCGTAGGCCGGGTAAGCGTAAGCGCCACCCGGCGAAAAGGCTCAGGAGAAATACTGCTGCAACAGCGGTGCGGTATCCTGATTCGCGGGCACCGCAGGGGTAATTGCCTGCGTACGGAACGGGATCACCTGCGCCCGGCCATCTACGTTCACAATCTGGTAGAACTGCGGCAGGTTGAAGTTGATAAAGCTTGAGCCGTAGGTAAAGCGATCGTGCGAGGACGAATAGAAGCGGCTGACGTCGCGCACCAGCTCCTCTTTGCTGCCTTCACAGTGGTGATACACCTCGGCGCGGTTGGTTTCATCCAGAATGTAGATATTAAACCCGGCGTTATCGCCCGACTCTTCGAAGAAGAACTGAATGATCCCTTCACTCGCAAAGCCATCCACCACCTGTGGCAGCTTAACGTGGTTGGTTTCCACCTGAACCGACAGGCCATGCAGCTTGTTGTGCGAAATCGCGCCGTAGAATTCAATGGCGTTTTCCAGCTTCTGGACCGACACGTTCAGGCGCTCAAAGAACAGGCCCCAGGTCTGGCCGGAGACGCGCAGCGCTTTAAAGCGCCCGGTTTCCTGGCGGGTGCTGGAGAGGCGCAGTTCGATGCACTCAGACACCAGCTGCTGCACGCGGGTACGAATCAGGCCGCGCAGGTGCTGGCTGTAGCAGAACACTTCCACGCTGTCCGGCGGCGCGGCGTCCTGGTGCATCTTGCCGAGAATGGTTTTCAGCGCTTCGATCATCGCCTGCTCGCCGTTGAAGTGCAGGGTTCGCACTTCGTTCCACGAGTTGCGGTACAGCAGATCCACGCTGCCCACCAGGCAGTTTTGCTGCTCGCCGAAGCTAAAGACGTCCAGCTTGCGGAAGTCAAAGTGGACCACCTGATTGCGGAAGGCCGCCGTCGGGTCGTATTCCAGGTTGACGATGATCGCCAGATGGCGGATCTCACACGGGCTGTAGAGCGCTTTTGGCGTCGGCGCAGGCAGACGCAGCGGGAAGTGGTGCGAGACGTCCGCCACCATCTCCTGCAACTTGGCTAAATCGACCACCTCGTTGCCCTTGATAAACAACCGGGTGCGTGAGGTGAGAAGGCCGTTAAACCAGGCCCAGGCCACCAGCTTGTTCAGGTAGCGGTTATATTCCAGCGGCTGATGGCTGATGATTGAATCCATGCTTGGCGCACGGTTGTACAGATACCACCCGGTGCGGTTTGCGCGGCCCGGCGGGACGTAGATAAAGGTCAGATTCGGTTCAGACAGGTCAGGCGAAATCTGTGGGTTAACCAGCGTAACCTTGCCTGGCAACGCTTCAAATGCGGCGTACAGCTTACGGGTTAACACCCCGATATCCTGTGGGCTGGCAGAAACGCTAAGGTTGTTGCGGCGGGCAAAGCGGATCAGGTTGCGGTAGCTTTGCATCATCGCATCAAGCAGTTCGTTGTGCGCCTCACGCACCTGATCGATCTTCCAGTTGGCGCGGTTGTCGAGCATGGCGAGACGCGCTTCGTCCCATCCCCACTCTTTGACTAACTGGCTGACCACTTCACGACGCCAGCCAACGCAGGCGCGCTCACGGCTCAGTTTTTCACAGACTTTGAGATAGAAACATCGACGCACCAGGTCAAGACGCGTGGTGTCATCAATGGCCGTCAGGTATTCGGTGACGCGTTCCAGCATCATGCAGTAGGCATCAAGCCCGTAGGAGACGATCTCCCCGTCGTGCAGACGCTGCTTAATGTCTTTCGCCAGCAGACGCGGCGTAGGGTATTCCCAGGAGTAGGCTTCCAGCAGCAGGGTTTTCAGCACCGCTTTGTACGGTGAATCAATGCTCTTATAAAGCTGCCAGAGGCTTGCACCAAAGTACTCTTCGGCGGACAGGGAGCTCAGGCCGCCCAGATCCAGCCACTCGTTTGGCGTCAGAACGCCCTGCGAGTAAAGCGACATGACGTAGTCGTCATAATTCTCTTCTTCATCGCACGGCACCATATTCCACAGAATACGTTTCCCGGCCAGGCGAACGGCGGTACGGTAAAACTCATCCAGCAGCAGAATGTGCTGAGTCGAGCCGCAGTCTTCACCACCCAGACTGCCGCTTTCGTTATGGCGGAAACGGTTTTCATCAATCAGGAAGAAGCTCACTTCCACGCCGAGCGACGCCGCCCAGCTCTCCAGCAGGCTGCATTTACGCTGCAACAGCTGGCGCTCTTCATTGTCGAGCCAGGACTGATGGCAGACCCAGATATCCAGGTCAGAAGAACAGCTTTGCCCAACCGATGAGGTGCTGCCCATGGAGTAAACCCCGGTAATCGGCAGCTCGCCTTTCGGCGAATCCTGCGGCGGCATACCACGGTAGAGCTCAAGTTCGGTCAGGTAATGCTGTTGGGTTTCATCAGGCGTGTAGAGGCAAATGCCCTGGGGAACGTTACCATCGAGGTAACCCGGCATTAGCGGATGGTGATAGTGCAACAATGTCGGCAGTAGACTGTATACCTGCTGGAAAGCAGGTCCCATGGCAGCAAGCGCGCGATCCACGCGCAATTGATTGATGGCATCCAGTCTCTGTTTCAGAGTCTCAATATAGAGGTACAAGACGTATCGCCTGATGTTTCCGGGTGTCGCACGCCAGTCAAAACAGAAAAAGCAGCGGACCCGCAGTATTTCAAAAAATAACCGTTACCCTTCTTTCGCCTTTTGCTTTTCTGGTGGTACAGACGAAAAAATGGTCTAAAACGTGATCAATTTAACACCTTGCCGGTTGACCGTAAAGAAAGATGCGCTACATACAAGTGTAGCACCGTTCTGTACGTGTAAATTCCTGAATACGGCGGTGGCTGACGCGTACGCCGCCCTGTCCCTCTCGCGCTTCATCAACCGTAAAACTGCCATCCGAGTGTCAACAATGTTAGGATGGTTAGCGATTGATAATGACGGTAACAAGCATGTTAGACAATGTTTTGAGAATTGCCACACGCCAAAGTCCCCTTGCGCTATGGCAGGCACATTATGTTAAGCAGCGCCTGGAAGCCTGCCACACCGGATTACGCGTTGAACTGGTGCCAATGGTCACGCGCGGTGACGTAATCCTCGATACGCCGCTGGCGAAAGTGGGCGGCAAGGGCCTGTTTGTCAAAGAGCTGGAACTGGCATTGCTTGAGAACCGCGCCGATATCGCCGTGCATTCGATGAAAGACGTGCCCGTTGAGTTCCCCGAAGGGCTGGGGCTGGTGACCATCTGCGAGCGCGAGGATCCGCGCGATGCGTTTGTCTCTAACCGCTATGCGTCGCTCGACGCGTTGCCAGAGGGCAGCGTGGTCGGCACGTCAAGTTTACGCCGCCAGTGTCAGCTGGCGGAGCGTCGCCCGGATCTGGTGATTCGTTCGCTGCGCGGTAACGTCGGCACGCGCCTTGGCAAGCTGGATAACGGCGACTACGATGCCATTATTCTTGCGGTTGCGGGCCTGAAACGCCTGGGGCTGGAGGAACGCATTCGCGTGGCGTTGCCGCCGGAGCTGTCGCTGCCCGCCGTCGGTCAGGGTGCCGTCGGCATTGAATGCCGTCTGGATGATGCGCGCACCCAGGCCCTGCTCGCGCCGCTGAATCATGACGACACCGCCATTCGCGTAAAAGCCGAGCGTGCGATGAATACTCGTCTCGAAGGCGGCTGTCAGGTGCCCATTGGCAGCTATGCTGAATTAACCGACGGTGAACTGTGGTTGCGTGCGCTGGTCGGCGCGCCGGACGGCTCGCAGATGGTTCGCGGTGAACGTCGCGGCAGGCCGCAGGATGCCGAAGCGCTTGGCGTATCGCTGGCGGAAGAGCTGCTGAATAACGGCGCGCGTGAAATTCTGGCCGAGGTCTATAACGGAGAACCCCCTGCATGAGTATTCTTGTCACCCGCCCTTCTCCCGCAGGAGAGCAGTTAGTGAGCCGTCTGCGCGCACTGGGGCAGGTGGCCTGGAGTTTTCCGCTGATTGAATTCTCCCCCGGTCGCGAGCTGTCTACGCTCGCTGACCAGATGCGTGCCTTGCAGGAAGGCGATCTGCTCTTTGCCCTGTCGCAGCATGCCGTTGAGTTTGCCCATGCGCAGCTGCAACAGCAGGGCGTTAGCTGGCCCTGTACACCCCGCTATTTCGCCATCGGGCGCACCACCGCGCTGGCCTTACACACCGCCAGCGGAATTGACGTTCGTTATCCGTTAGATCGGGAAATCAGCGAAGTCTTGCTACAATTACCTGAATTACAAACCATTGCCGGAAAGCGTGCGCTCATTTTGCGCGGCAACGGTGGCCGCGAACTGCTGGGTGAAACGTTGCGGGATCGCGGTGCAGACGTGACGTTTGTGGAGTGCTATCAGCGCTGTGCGAAACATTACGATGGCGCGGAAGAAGCAATGCGCTGGCACGCGCGCGGCATTAATACGCTGGTGGTCACCAGCGGTGAAATGTTACAACAGCTTTGGTCGCTGATCCCGCTTTGGTATCGCGAAAACTGGTTACTCCGCTGTCGGCTTCTGGTCGTCAGCGAGCGTCTGGCGAACCACGCCCGGGAACTGGGCTGGCAGGATATTCGGATCGCTGATAACGCCGACAACGATGCGCTGCTGCGCGCATTACAATAACTCTCAAATGGGAAGCCATAATGACGGAACACGAAAAATCCTCCGCCGTGGTTGAAGAGACCAGGGAGACTGTGGACACCACGTCACAGCCAGAGACGACAGACAAAACCGTTGAGAAGAAAAACGGCAGCAACAAAACCAGCCTTACGCTGAGCGTGATTGCCATCGCGATTGCGCTGGCCGCAGGCGTGGGACTTTACGGGCTGGTGAAGAAACAGGGCACCAACCAGACGGCCACCAGCGACGCGCTGGTTAACCAAATCACCGCCCTGCAAAAAGCGCAGGAGACGCAAAAAGCCGAGCTGGAAGGCGTGATTAAGCAGCAGGCTGCCGCCCTCGCCGACGCGAACAGCAAGCGTGAAGCGTTGACCAAACAGCTGAGCGAAGTGCAGGAAAAAGTCGCCACGATTTCCGGGACCGATGCCAAAACCTGGCTGCTTTCACAGGCCGATTTTCTGGTGAAGCTGGCCGGACGTAAGCTCTGGAGCGATCAGGATGTCACCACCGCCGCCGCGCTGCTGAAAAGCGCCGACGCAAGCCTGGCCGACATGAACGATCCGAGCCTGATCGGCGCACGCCGCGCCATTACGGAAGATATCGCCAGCCTGTCTGCGGTTTCTCAGGTCGATTACGACGGTATCATTCTTAAGGTGAATCAGCTTTCGAACCAGATTGATAACCTTCAGCTGGCGGACAACAACGACGACGACTCCCCAATGGATTCCGACGGCACCGAGCTGTCCAGCTCCCTGAGCGAGTGGCGTATCAACCTGCAAAAGAGCTGGCAGAACTTTATGGACAGCTTCATTACCGTTCGCCGCCGCGATGAAACGGCCGTGCCGCTGCTGGCGCCGAACCAGGACGTCTATCTGCGCGAAAACATTCGCTCCCGCCTGCTGGTGGCTGCTCAGGCCGTACCGCGTCATCAGGAAGAGACCTACAAACAGGCTCTGGATAACGTATCCACCTGGGTCCGCGCTTACTACGATACCAATGACGCAACCACGACCGCGTTCCTTGAGGATATCGACAAGCTAAGCCAGCAAAACATCACCATGAACGTGCCGGACAAACTGGAGAGCCAGCCGATTCTGGAGAAGATCATGCAGACGCGCGTGCGTAACCTGCTGGCCCAGCCGGGCGTTCCGGCAGAGCGCCCGGCTGAAGCACCTGCCGCCGCGCCAGCGCCTGAAAGCGCGCCGCAAGGAGAGTAATGATGCTAAAAGTCTTCTTACTCTTCATCCTGCTGATCGCCGGGATTGTGCTGGGGCCGATGCTCGCGGGTCACCAGGGTTACGTACTGATCCAGACCGATAACTACAACATCGAAACCAGCGTGACCGGGCTGGTGATTATCCTGATCCTGGGTGTGGTCGTTCTGCTGGCCGTGGAGTGGATCCTGCGTCGTATTTTCCGTACCGGCGCGCATACCCGCGGCTGGTTCGTTGGCCGTAAGCGCCGTCGCGCCCGTAAGCAGACCGAGCAGGCGCTGCTGAAGCTGGCCGAAGGCGATTATCAGCAGGTTGAAAAGCTGATGTCGAAAAATGCCGACCATGCAGAACAGCCGGTTGTAAACTATCTGCTGGCCGCTGAGGCGGCGCAGCAACGAGGCGATGAGGCCCGCGCCAATCAGCATCTTGAACGCGCCTCTGAGCTTTCTACTAAGGATCCGATTCCGGTTGAGATCACCCGCGTTCGTCTGCAACTGGCGCGGAATGAAAACCATGCGGCACGCCACGGCGTTGACCGTCTGCTGGAAATTACGCCTCGTCATCCGGAAGTGCTGCGTCTTGCTGAGCAGGCATACATCCGGACCGGTGCGTGGGGATCGCTGCTGGACATTATCCCTTCCATGGCGAAAGCCGACGTGGGCGACGATGAACACCGTGATGAACTTCAGCGTCTGGCGTGGATTGGCCTGATGGATCAGGCGCGTGCCGATCTTGGCAGCGACGGGCTGAAGGCCTGGTGGAAAAACCAGAGCCGTAAAACGCGCCAGCAGGTCCCTCTCCAGGTGGCGATGGCCGAACATCTGATTGAGTGTGACGACCATGACACCGCGCAGGAGATCCTCCTCGACGGTCTCAAGCGACAGTATGATGACCGCCTGGTAATGGTGATCCCGCGTCTGAAAACTAATAATCCTGAGCAGATCGAAAAAGTACTGCGCCAGCAGATCAAAACCGTCGGCGATCGTCCGCTGCTGTGGAGTACGCTGGGCCAGTCTCTGATGAAGCACGGCGAGTGGCAGGAGGCAAGCCTCGCCTTCCGCGCGGCGCTGAAGCAGCGCCCGGACGCATTCGATTACGCCTGGCTTGCTGATTCGCTGGACAAGCAGCACAAGCCGGAAGAGGCCGCAGCCATGCGACGTGATGGACTTCTGCTGACGCTACAGAACAACGGGACGCAGCAGTAGATTACAAGGAGGCCAAATGGCCTCCTTTTTTTAGGCATAAAAAAACGCCTGCTATAAAAGCAGGCGTTAAAACAGGTCTGTAAGACAACATATGTGGTGCTTCACTCAACGTTGTGTCCATGGTGTTTGATGAGGCCGAAGCGACATCTGTCAGTGGACGATAAGCACCGTAAACGGCTCTGCGTCATTCCTGAGTTTATGAGGCCCTGAGGCGAGCATAAGAGATGGAATGAGCATCTACCCCTGTATTATTGCACGTATTGTGCCAGGTTTACACACAGAACTTTTACATCACGCAACATTTTAAGATAAAAGGAAATTATGCTGTTAAGAACCGCCTTACGCCGTACAACATCGCGTTAAGGGCGGCGATCTGTCGTCAGCAGGAGACGCTTAAAGCGACAAAATAAAAATTTCTGTATTATTAATGAGTTATATGTCGCTGAATCGCGACAAGGATGCAGGGTGTTGTCGGGGGATGGCTACAGGATGAAAAAGCGCAGAAAACAAAAAACCCCGCCGAAGCGGGGTTCAAAATTGGTCGGCGAGAGAGGATTCGAACCTCCGACCCACTGGTCCCAAACCAGTTGCGCTACCAAGCTGCGCTACTCGCCGATGTACTGCTTTTTTGAATTTTTAGTTCAATTCATTAAAAGTCGTGGTGCGAGGGGGGGGACTTGAACCCCCACGTCCGTAAGAACACTAACACCTGAAGCTAGCGCGTCTACCAATTCCGCCACCTTCGCAATTCACAACTCTTTCAATAATGGGGTGGCTAATGGGATTCGAACCCACGACAACTGGAATCACAATCCAGGGCTCTACCAACTGAGCTATAGCCACCACTGTATTCTTTCACGCGGTTCTGACTACTTCTCAGACCACCGCAGCTCTAGCGCCGGGACTAAAATGGCGCGCCCGACAGGATTCGAACCTGAGACCTCTGCCTCCGGAGGGCAGCGCTCTATCCAGCTGAGCTACGGGCGCTTAGCGCCGTTGCGGGGCTGGATATTACGTACCTCCGTCCCCGCTGTCTAGTGCTTTTTTGAAAAAAATGCGCGTTTGGTTATGGTTTGCACATTTTGCCGCTTATTCCTCCACTTTATGGGCGGAGCCGCGGCGACCCAGGCCAAAAAGCTTATAGGCAGCCGTCACGGCGGCCAGGAAGATCATCCCGACAAACAGCGACATGCGGGTATCTTCATTAAAGTACATTCCAATTAATACGCAAATCAGGAACGCCATCGTCAAATAGTTTGCATACGGGAACAAAATGGAGCGGAACGGATGGCTGGCAATCGCCTGCCTGTGCGCCTGACGAAAACGCAGCTGGCTAATCAGAATCACAAACCACGGCACCATCCCCGGCAGCACGCTGGCGCTGTAGACGTAAACGAACACGCGCTGCGGATTGGGGATGATGTAATTCAGGCAAGAGCCAATCAACAGAATGACAATTGATACCGCCACGCCCGCCACGGGGACACCCACGCGAGAGACTTTGCCCATCACTGCCGGCAGCTGTTTGTTTTGCGAGAGCGCGTAAAGCATACGCCCGCAGCTGTACATTCCGCTGTTACAGCCGGAAAGCGCCGCCGTCAGCACCACAAAGTTGATAATCGCGGCCGCCGCCGTGATGCCAATCTTTGCAAAGGTTAAAACAAACGGGCTGCCAGTCGTGCCAATTCCGTTCCACGGGAAAATGGTCACGATAACGAAGATGGCGCCTACATAGAAAATCAGGATACGCCACAGCACCTTGCCTACCGCGCTACGCAGCGTCACCTGCGGGTTTTTCGCTTCACCTGCGGTGATCCCGATTAGCTCTACGCCCTGATAGGATGCCACCACGATACAGAGCGCCGTCAGGAAGCCCTTCCAGCCGCCCGCAAAGAAGCCGCCGTGCCCGGTCAGGTTACCAAAACCGATGGCGTGCCCGCCGTTACCGAAGCCAAAGAAGATGACCCCGAGGCCAACGACAATCATCACGATAATGGTGGTGACTTTGATCATCGCAAACCAGAACTCGATTTCGCCGTAAAGACGAACGGCGGCAAGGTTCGCCAGCGCCACCAGCCCTACGGCAATAAGCGCGGGTATCCACTGGGCCATCTCCGGGAACCAGAACTGCACATAAACCCCGATGGCGGTGATCTCCGAAATCCCCACGGCCATCCACATAAACCAGTACGACCAGGCCGTGAGATAGCCAAAGAACGGGCTCATATAACGGTGGGCGTAAACGGCGAAAGAGCCCGTCACCGGCTCCAGGAACAGCATTTCGCCCATTGAGCGCATGATGAAGAAGACGAACAGCCCGGCAATAATATACGCCAGCAGGACGGAAGGCCCCGCCCACTTCAGCGTGCTTGCCGAGCCCATAAACAGGCCAACGCCGATAGTCCCGCCCAGCGCAATCAGTTCAATATGTCGAGCTTCCAGCCCACGCTGAAGCTCCGGTTTTTTCTCTGCCATAATTCCTCGGTTGTGTTTGCTGTTTCCCGACTTGTTGCCGGTTATTATTTTTGAGGGGTACTGAAATACGGAGCGAATGGTTTCTTAAATTCTGGCAAATGGCAAACAATGCATTAAAAAAATGAATGCATTGCACACAAACTCAGCAGTTTTGCGGGGGGCGTTGCAGCGCGAACGGTAGATCGCGCTGCATATTGATTACATTTTCCCGGTGTAGTGCCAGGCGAGGTAGCGCAGGAGGCGAATCTGTCGTTTGATGCGCGTCGGTTGGGAAAGCAGACGGTACAGCCACTCCAGCCCCAGGTTTTGCCAGACTTTCGGCGCACGCTTAACGTGGCCGGTAAAGACGTCGTAGGTGCCGCCAACGCCCATATAGAGCGCATCCGGGCTGACCAGACGGCAATCGCGCATCAGTATTTCCTGGCGCGGCGATCCCATGGCAACGGTGACAATTTTCGCCCCGCTGTCGCGCACGCGCTCATATAACGCCTGGCGATCTTCCGGCCTGAAGTAGCCATCCTGACTGCCCACGATGTTGACATTCCACTGGCTACGCAGCTTTCGTTCGGTCTGTGCCAATACCTCGGGCTTGCCGCCAATCAGAAATACCGGCGTGCCTTCAGCGCCTGCGCGCTCCATAAGCCGCTCCCAAAGATCGGCTCCCGCCACGCGAGACACATTAGCGTCAGGAAACTTTTTCCGGATCGAACGCACCACGCTAATACCGTCTGCGTATTTAAACTCCGCGGCTTCGATCAGGCTTTTCACTTCCGCGTTATCTTCAACCGCCAGCATTTTTTCTGCGTTGATGGCCACCAGCGTGCCCGACTTCATCTGCCCGTCCGCGAACAGAAAATCCAGCGCGTGCTGCATGTCACGCCAGCCAATCAGCTGTAGCCCACGCAGCGCATAACGCGGGGCTGAAGTTTTATCCGTCATGATAATCCCTACTCAGACTTGCGACAGCGTTGTGCTGCCCTGTGGCTCACGTCTGTGCACAAGCCCTGCACTGTCAAACAGCCAGTACAGGAGTTTTGCCAGCAGCAGACAGACGCCGAAAACAACCATAAAGAACACCACGCGCGAGACGAACGAATCCAGCCCCTCGCGCGCCAGAACGATCATATTGAAAATGGCACCGAAACAGAAACTGTGCAAAACAGCGGCTTTGTAGCGGTTGGTCTCTTCGTTACCCAGCGTGTACAGCCAGTCGAACCATTTTATTATCAGTCCGACCGCGATGGCGCCGGGCAGGATAAACCACGTCCCGCCCATCACCACCAGCGAGCCAATCAGGGTGGGGGAAATCGCCAGGCCCGAGTGGTTATTCAGCACTTCCCAGGTGAAGTAGTTCGCCGTGTTCAGGACAATGCCGGGACGGTCAGGCCACAGCCACGTCGGAATAAAGACATAGAAATCGCGAACAATCGGCGCCAGCCCCTGGAATTCGATCTTGTCGTAGTTTTGCAGCAGCAATGCCAGGTTCTCCCACGGCGAGAAGGTATCGCGCGTCAGATACAGGAAGGTGTAAAACGCTTCGTCACCGGCTACGTTAAGACCGTAGCGCTTCAGCGCCAGCCAGAACATCCCCACAATCCCAAAGACGCCTGCCGCCGCCAGCATCCACAGGGAGATCCAGCCGCGAATAATGCCGATAAACAGGAAAATCGCGAAGGCGATAATGATGTTGGCGCGAGTACCGCCGACAATCATGTAGGTCAGAATGCCAAACGCGACGGTGCTGACCAGGAAGAACAGCCAGGCTTTGCTGTCCTGGCGCAGGAAAAAGACCACCAGCATCGCCGGGATGAAGAAATAGAAGAAGCGCTTGAGCGCGACGCCGGAGACTTCGGCGGAAAAAATCTGGCTATAGGACTGCAACTTAAACAGTAAAAAACCGTTATGCATGAAGAAAATCGCCACGCTGACCAGGGCGATGGTCATCAGCATGACCCACGTCAGATGGGTTTCTACCCGGTTCATGGTAAACAGCGGGCGACGGGGCGCGGTGTCTTTCGCCGCGCGCAGGCGCGTTTTATAGGTGACGTAGTACACGGCGTAGAAGCAGGTCGCAGAGAGCAGCGCCTGCAACAAGATTTCCGGCGGAGCAACGCCCACATCAAAGCGGAACACGAGGATGCTGGTCAGCGGGAAACCAAAGAAAAAGGTCAGCAAAAACAGCAGCGAGAAGAAGACGTTGAAGTTAAAACGTACGCGCCGGAACTCAAACCAGGTGAGCGTGGCGATAAACAGCGTGCTCAGCAGCCAGACTACGAGCAGGCCGCTAAACTGCAACTGGCTCATGCGTTGTCTCCTGAAGCAATACGCAGCGCGCGGTGCCACGGCGTGAGGTAGTTCGGGCTGAAAAAGTCGATGCTATTTTTATCCACCAGCGCGAGCTGGCGCTGTGCTTCCCGTACCACCCCGACATTAAGCGTGTCAGAGGTAAACAGCACCGGAATGTGCTGCTCGGCCATGTCCTGCCAGAACGGGTTTTCGCGGTTGAGCACGCACGGTACTCCCGCCTGAATCAGCAGACACAGCGTGCCAATCCCCTGCTGACGGGCAAAGATGAAATAGCCCAGATCGCATTTTCGCAGCAGCGCGAGATAGTCATCAAATTCCAGCTTATCCCTGAGAATATGCAGATTGTCTGCGCTAAACAGCGCAAGCCCCTGCTGGCGGACCTCGTCGATGTAGGCGTCGTTATTGGCGGGATAGCCCATCGGCACCACCACGTTCACCGTGTCGCCAAACTGCTGATGCACAGCCCGGAGCGCCGCGACATGCTCGTTGCTGCGATCGCCGGAATTCCCCACCAGGATGGTCAGTTTGCCCTCACGAACCGCGTCATTCGCCATCGTATTCAGCGCCGGATCCATGCGGGTCGGGAAATAGAGCAGCTCGCCGCGCACCTTCGGATGCTGTTTAGCAAAATAGGTGAGATCGCCGCGGGTGGCAAAAACGCAGCCCACGCGCGCCTGCGCCAGGCGGCGCAGCGGGTAGAACAGGCGGAATTTCCAGCCGTGGGAGACTTCATAGAGATCCGCTCCCCAGATATGCCAGCTGAACTGGGAGGGTTTGATCCCGCCGCTCAACAACGCCAGCCACAGGCCGGTATTGAACTGCCCGTGGAAGAAGAAACGCTGGCTTCGATCCGCTTTGGCTTTCGCGACAACGGCTTTGGTCAGGGCCGCTTTGTCTGGCCAGAAAGTCATGTTCAGTGCCGGACAGGCCGCGCTCAGGCCATTATCTTTTCCAACAACCATAAACTTGCGCGCGTCGGGCGTGCCGGATGCCAGCTCATCGTTGAAGAACCGCAGAACGGTCTGGTTATGATGCGGGATGTCCGATCCCAGAATGTGTATCAGTGCAGTCATGCGCGTTTACGCCAAAGTAAAAATACGCCGCAACAGGCAGCGAAATAAACGATATAGGTTGCCATATAGGCCTGAGCCGCCCCCAGCGCTCCGTGGGTAGGGATCAGCCAGTGAGAAAATGCCGTCAGCAGCGCAAACTGGCTAATCTCTGCCAGGATATACAGCCGCAGCGAGGCCTTCGCAATCACCAGATAGCCGAAAACGTACGCCCCCACTTTCAGCACATCGCCGACCAGCTGCCAGGCAAACAGATCGCGCATGGCGGTAAACTTCGCCGAAAACAGCAGCCAGATGGCAAAGTCACGCAGCAACCAGACGGTAAAGCTGGCGACCGCAACAGCCGGCAACACAAAACGCAGGGAGCGAAAAATCTCGCGGGTAATATCCTGCCTGGACGTCAGGCGCGATAAGGTTGGCAGTAAATAGACGCTAAAGGAAGCCGTAATAAATTGGAGGTAGGCATCGGAAATGCTGCTCACGCCCTGCCAAATCCCCACTTCTTCCCAGCTGTAATGCGCCGCCAGCAGGTTTCGCATCATCACATAGGCTACCGGAATGGTGACGGAAGTGATGAGGGCCATCAGCGTAAATTTCGCCAGCTGGCCTGCCAGTAACTTGTCCCACTGCGGTTTCAGGTAACTCAGCGGGACATCGCCTCTGCGCATCAGCATAAACGCCGCCGGGATGACAACCAGGGCAGGCACCAGCGCCAGCCCCAGCAGTGCGCCTTCATAGCCGCCCAGCCGGTAGCAAAAGTAGTAGGCAATAACGCCGATGACGCTGCCGAAGATCAGCGCCAGTGCATTCCCGGCGGCATCACGGAAGCCTTTCATCAGCGCCAGCAGCAGGTTCGCCCAGGCGATGCCCATCTGAACCAGCGCCACCAGGCGTACCAGCCCCTGATAGTGCGTATGTCCGAACAGCCCCTGGCTGATGGGTGCCGCCGCCAGCAAAAAGACGACGGCCAGCAGCGTAGAGAAGCCCAGCACCATTGCAGATGAGGTCCCCACCACCGTGCGGAGCTTTCCGGCATCGTCATGATGCTGCGCTACGTATTTGGTGACGCCGTTGAATATCCCGGCCCCCGCCAGCACGCCAAGCACCGTGACCAGCTGGCGGAAATTCCCGGCCAGCCCAACGCCTGACGGACCAAATGAGACGGCCAGCAGCTTGACGACCAGCAACCCGGCGCCAATTTTTACAAGCGTGGACGCTGCCGTCCACACCGACGCTTTTGCCAGAGACATATCAGGCGAAATAACTCAGAAGCGAATTGATCACCGTACGCTGGTTAACCGGCCCAAGGTTGTAGAACAGGGGCAGACGAAGCAGACGTTCGCTCTCTTTGGTGGTGTAGCGGTCTTCACCGGCAAACGCGCCGAAGGCTTCTCCCGCCGGGCTGGAGTGCAGCGGAATGTAATGGAATACCGCCATAATTTCCGCTTCTTTCAGCCAGGCAATCAGCTTGCTGCGATCGTCGTTATCGCGCAGCTTGATGTAGAACATGTGGGCGTTGTGGACGCAGTCGGCTGGTACGGTCGGCAGCTCAATACGCCCTGCCTTAGCCAGCGGCGCCAGCGCGTCGTAGTAGGTTTGCCACAGGGAGAGGCGGTGCAGATTGATTCGCTCTGCCGCTTCCAGCTGCGCCCAGAGGTATGCGGCCTGCAAATCCGCCATCAGGTAGCTTGAGCCGATATCACGCCAGGTGTACTTATCCACCTGGCCGCGGAAGAACTGGCTGCGGTTGGTCCCTTTCTCACGGATCACTTCCGCACGCTCTACCAGAGCGCGATCGTTAATCAGCGTCGCGCCGCCCTCACCGCCTGCGGTGTAGTTTTTGGTTTCGTGGAAGCTAAAGCAGCCGATATGACCGATGGTGCCCAGCGCGCGTCCTTTGTAGGTGGACATCACGCCCTGCGCGGCGTCTTCCACCACGAACAGGTTATGCTTTTTGGCGATGGCCATGATGGTGTCCATTTCGCAGGCCACGCCCGCATAATGCACCGGCACGATCGCCCGCGTTTTGTCGGTGATCGCCGCTTCAATCAACGTTTCGTCAATGTTCATGGTATCCGGGCGGATATCCACAAACACGATTTTCGCCCCGCGCAGGACAAAGGCGTTCGCCGTGGAGACGAAGGTGTAGCTCGGCATGATCACCTCATCGCCGGGCTGGATATCCAGCAGCAACGCCGCCATCTCGAGCGATGCGGTACAGGACGGCGTCAGCAGAACCTTGGCACTGTGGAAACGTTGCTCCATCCACTGCTGGCAGCGACGGGTGAACCCGCCGTCGCCACAGAGCTTGCCGCTGCCCATAGCAGATTGCATATAATCAAGTTCAGTGCCCACGACCGGAGGCGCGTTAAATGGAATCATCTTGTCACCTGTATAACCAGTAGGCGGTGGCGTCGATGCTGGCACCACTCGCAATATAACGTTTAAGCGCAGCGGTGTTGCCCATCTGGGTCGCGACCCGCAGCGTTGATACTCGCTGTTGCTCCGCCCAGTGCAGCGCCGCCTGCATGAGTTTTTCGCCCATGCCGCGTCCGGCTAATAAACCGATGCGCGCCTCGTGC
This sequence comes from Enterobacter cloacae complex sp. I2, assembly GCF_014896205.1. Taxonomy (NCBI): domain Bacteria; kingdom Pseudomonadati; phylum Pseudomonadota; class Gammaproteobacteria; order Enterobacterales; family Enterobacteriaceae; genus Enterobacter; species Enterobacter cloacae complex sp. I2. Next base: position 64,096 of record NZ_JADBRA010000016.1, on the reverse strand, counting down.
TCGTTGAGCCTGCGAAGCGAAACAAAACCTTCAATCGGACCTTCCGGCGCACGAAACACCAGACAGACGTGGTCAAACGTGCCCTTTATCGCGTTCTCAATCCACTGGGCATAAAAACGGCCGCTGTCATCGGGCGCATACCAGGGCGCCCGGAAACGGCTCTGAGCGAATGCCAGCGCCGCCATGTTGCGCAGCGCGGGAATATCCTGCTCTGATGCAATTTCCGCGCCCGGTGAGTCGTGGCGGGCCACGGTAATAGAGAGATCAACCTCACCCTCAACCAGCCGGAATCCGTGCTGCTGGAGCGCGTCCAGCATATCGGCCCGGTTTGCCGGGATCTTAGCCTGCACGCGCGGCCAGGCGCCGAAGTCGGCTTCCCGCAACGCAGGGGCATTTTCGCGCAGACGCACTATCGCTGAGGGGCGCGCAAAGAATGTGCTTTCCCACTCAAGGGGTTCCAGCACGCCGTGGAGGATACTCAACGCCACACGCCTTTAGTATCAACAACATACTGCTGACGCACGGCATCACCGGAGACCGCTTTAAACGCATTGTGATCCACCAGCAGTACCAGCACATCCGCCGTCGCCAGCGCGTCATCCAGTGCGGTAAGGGTGCAGTGACCGGCAAGCTTTGCCGGCAACGCATGAATATTCGGCTCAACCACCAGCGTTTCACCGCTGTGCCAGTCAGCGATCATCCCGGCAATTTCCATCGCCGGGCTTTCGCGCAGATCGTCAATATTCGGTTTGAATGCCAGACCAAAGCAGGCGATTTTCAGCTCGCTGGCGCGTTTGCCGCTGTCGGCCAGGCAATCCGCGACCGTGGCTTTCACCTGGTTGATCACCCAGTGCGGTTTGTGGTCGTTCACCTCGCGCGCGGTGCGAATCAGGCGTGCCTGTTGCGGGTTTTGCGCCACGATAAACCACGGATCGACCGCGATACAGTGTCCACCCACGCCCGGCCCCGGCTGAAGAATGTTCACGCGCGGGTGACGGTTGGCAAGGCGGATCAGTTCCCAGACGTTAATTCCCTGATCGGCGCAAATCAACGACAGTTCATTCGCAAACGCGATGTTGACGTCGCGGAAGCTGTTTTCGGTCAGCTTGCACATTTCGGCGGTGCGGGAGTTGGTCACCACGCATTCGCCTTCAAGGAAAATCTTATATAACTCGCTGGCGCGCGCGGAGCAGACCGGGGTCATGCCGCCAATCACGCGGTCATTTTTAATCAGCTCAACCATTACCTGGCCCGGCAGCACGCGCTCAGGGCAGTAGGCGATATTGATATCAGCCTGGTCGCCCGCCTGCTGCGGGAAGCTGAGATCGGGGCGCGCCTCGGCCAGCCACTGGGCCATCTGCTCGGTGGCTCCAACAGGTGAAGTGGACTCAAGGATAACCAGCGCCCCTTTCTTCAGCACTGGCGCAATGGATTTGGCCGCCGCCTCGACGTAAACCATGTCAGGCTCATGATCGCCTTTAAAAGGGGTTGGTACCGCAATCAGGTACGCGTCGGCTTCTACCGGCGTCGTGCTGGCGCGCAGGAAGCCCCCGTCCACCGCTTTTTTCACCACGCGATCGAGGTCAGGCTCCACGATATGAATTTCGCCACGGTTGATGGTTTCCACCGCGTGCGCGTTGATATCTACGCCAACAACCTGCTTTTGACGAGAGGCAAAGGCCGCCGCAGTAGGCAGTCCGATATAGCCAAGACCAACAACAGAGATGGTAGTAAAACTCATAGCGTTACCCGATTGTGTTTAAGTGCGTGCAAAATACGGCCACAAGCCTGCCCGTCCCCGTACGGGTTATGGGCGCGGCTCATCGCCTGATACTCTTCATCGTCATGCAGTAAGCGCGTGACCTCTTCGACAATACGACGCGGATCCGTTCCGACCAGACGGACGGTACCGGCAGTTACCGCTTCCGGACGTTCGGTGGTTTCGCGCATCACCAGTACCGGCTTGCCAAGAGAAGGCGCTTCTTCCTGAATGCCGCCAGAATCGGTCAGGATCAGCCAGGCGTGGTTCATCAGCCAGACAAACGGCATATAGTCCTGCGGCTCAATCAGGAGCACGTTTTCCACGTGGCCGAGGATACGGTTGACCGGTTCGCTGACGTTAGGGTTAAGGTGTACCGGATAGACAATCTGCACATCCTCGTTCTGCGCGGCAATTTCAGCCAGCGCGTGGCAGATTTGCTCAAAACCACGGCCAAAACTTTCGCGACGGTGGCCCGTCACCAGGATCGTTTTCTTGCCGTTATTCAGGAACGGATAACGCGCAGCGAGTTCTGCCTGAAGTTCGCTGTTAGCCAGTACGCGGTCGCGCACCCAAATCAGCGCATCAATAACCGTATTGCCGGTGACGAAAACTTTGCTGTCGCTGATATTTTCTCGCAGCAGGTTCTGACGTGAGTTCTCGGTAGGCGCAAAATGGTACATCGCCAGGTGGCCGGTGAGGGTACGGTTGGCCTCTTCCGGCCAGGGAGAATAGAGATTGCCGGTACGCAGTCCCGCTTCGACATGGCCCACAGGGATACGCTGATAGAACGCGGCCAGGCTGGTCGCCACGGTGGTGGTGGTGTCGCCATGCACCAGCACCACATCAGGCCTGAACGACTCCAGAATAGGCTTTAATTCTTGCAGAATACGGCAGGTAATTTCCGTCAATCCCTGTCCCGGTTTCATTATATTGAGATCGTAATCCGGGACGATAGAAAAGAGGGTTAAGACCTGATCGAGCATCTCACGGTGCTGGGCAGTTACGCATACCTTCGCTTCAATGTCAGGATCTCTGGCCAGCGCATGAACCAGAGGTGCCATCTTGATGGCCTCCGGCCTGGTGCCAAATACGGTTAGTACTTTCACATCGATTCTCTTCGATTAGACGATGAAGGCCGCAGCCTTCATCGTAGACGGCGTTCTTAGTTTGTGCGGCGACGCAATAACGCTACGCCAGCGCCAGTCAGTGCGCCCACAATCCCCCACATGATCATCAGGAAGGCGCGACGCGGACTATCGCGTTTTACAGGCTCTTCAGGCGTTCTCAAATAACGATAGGTCTGAAAACGCGGGTCCAGCGTTGGACCGACGTTGAGCGTATTGAGCATGGCGCGGTTTTGGTCGTAATCAAGGTCAAAGTCAGGGCCAACCGCCTGGATATTTTCCAGACGTGCCTGAAGCATTGGGCGACCCAGGAGGAACATTTCTGAATCCGGGAGTTCGTCAGCCGGAACATCCGTTTCGCTACGGGAAATATTGTGCTGTTCAGCAATCTTCAGCGCCTGCTCAATATTATGCACGCGTCGCGCGAAGATGGCCTTTGCGACCTCTTCCTGACGTTTTACCTGTGCCTTCATCTGGATTGTACGTGCCGCCCAGGCGCCTTTCAGCTCGTCATTCAGATGGCTCGCCGCGCGCTGGCTGGCAAAAGCAACGTACTGACGCAGCAGGTTATTGGCGTCCGGCGCCGTTTCCGCAATCAGCTTCACGCTGTCGCTAACATTACGGAGCATATCGCCAGGCATAAACTGAATGTTATTAATTAAATCATCCAGCAGCGCGGCATCCGCTTTGCTGTTCCCGACCATGCGCTGCTTGTAGTAGTCCGTCTGGGACCAGAAATCGCGACGTGTATCCCACGACGCCAGCTGCATCACAAACTCTTTGTAGGATTCATCCATCACCGAGGCCTGATCCGGGGTCGCCAGATTGGCCTTAATATCAAGATTACGCAGGAATTGCTGCTGGGAGTAGTAGCCTCCAAGCATATTCACCGTTGGTCGGTCTGTAATTGCCGTGGCGCTCCACTCTTGTTTTGCAAAGAAGGTGTAGGCAAGCGCTAACAGTGCGAACCCCAATGCAATACCCACAATCCACAGTTTGCCTTGCCATAACACTCGAAACAAACCACGAATATCCAGCTCGTTCTCAGTGCCCACTGATTTCGCTCCCGCCAACGGTTGAGTCATCATAGTCCCGGTTTTACTTAGTTAATGTTGTGTTTTTGCCACTGTTCCGACGCATCCTGCGTTTTAAACGTTTAATAAAACGCGCGACTTTCCATGCACGCTTAATGCAGTAACCGTACATGAAAAATGCTAGCAAGAATAATACCAACATTACCCATTCAGGAATGAAATGTGCGTATTCCGCAGCAACGCCAATCGCAGCCAGAATAGCAGCCGCAAGCGTAATCAGCACAAATGCCTGACGAGACGTGAAGCCAGCACGCATAATCAGATGATGAATATGCTGGCGATCGGGAGAGAACGGGCTCATCCCTTTACGCAGACGGCGGTACATAATGGCGACCATGTCCATCAGCGGGATGGCGATAATCCACAGAGCCGTTACCGGGCTTATCGGGTGAGTTTTGCCCTGGGTGGTCTCCAGCAGAACCCAGATCACCGTAAAGCCAATCAGGGTGCTGCCCGCATCGCCCATAAACACTTTATAGCGACGCCCTAACACACCCAGGTTCAGGCAGATATAAGGCAGGATGGCGGCAATCATGGCAAAGCACCACATTGACAGGCTGTACTGGCCGTCAAACCATAAAATGATGCCGATAGCGCCAAATGAAACAGAGGACAGCCCACCGAGCAGGCCGTCTATACCGTCAACCATGTTAAAGGCATTGATGGCTGCCCAAACGGCAAACAGCGTCAGGAAGAAGCCGAATGGCCCAAGCACCAGCTCCCAGGGACCAAACACGTAGCCCAGACTTCTGAGATAGAGACCGCCCACCACCATCATAATGATGCCGATAGCCGCCTGTACCGTCGCGCGGAACTTCACGCTGATATCAAAACGGTCATCAAGGGCGCCGACCAGTACCAGCACACCGGCACACGCCAGATAGAGTGCGGCATGGGGGATATAGTAATCCGCGATCCCGAATGTGAAACAGATGCCTGCGTATACCGAAATGCCGCCCACCAGCGGAATAAGCCCCTGATGACGTTTACGGAAGTTCGGTTTGTCCACTAACCCAATTCTTTTTGCTACCTTGCGCGCAATGAACAAAAAACAGGTTGTGAATAAAAAAATACTGATCAGCTCAGTTACTGCAGTGAGTAGATTCACAATGGATTGCTCTCAACAAATGTTAGTCCCGGAAGTATAACCATGAAGCCTCTGCCTCAGAAGGATTAAAGATGGCTTCTCACAACTCCCTTTGTATGTTTTTCAATCAATTATTTCTTTGACTGTGCAAACCTTCTTATTGTCGCACCGACAGGTCTAAATTGGGAGTGTGTGGTAATAGCGTATAGTCCATAAATAAAAAACGCCACGTAAAAACGTGGCGTTTACTGGGATTATTTACGTTACGAGCGTTTCATCATGTCGAAGAAATCGTCGTTCGTTTTGGTCATCGCCAGTTTGTTAATGAGGAATTCCATTGCGTCGATTTCGCCCATTGGATGGATGATTTTGCGCAGGATCCACATTTTCTGGAGCTCTTCCTGAGTGGTAAGCAGCTCTTCTTTACGGGTACCGGAACGGTTGTAGTCGATGGCCGGGAAGACGCGTTTCTCTGCGATCTTACGAGAAAGGTGCAGTTCCATGTTGCCTGTACCTTTAAACTCTTCGTAGATTACTTCGTCCATTTTGGAGCCGGTATCGATCAGCGCCGTCGCGATAATGGTCAGGCTACCGCCCTCTTCCACGTTACGCGCCGCACCGAAGAAACGCTTCGGACGGTGCAGGGCGTTGGCGTCCACACCACCGGTCAGTACTTTACCGGAAGCCGGCACCACGGTGTTGTAGGCACGAGCCAGACGGGTAATGGAGTCGAGCAGGATGATCACGTCTTTTTTGTGTTCAACCAGTCGTTTCGCCTTCTCAATAACCATTTCCGCAACCTGAACGTGGCGAGAAGCCGGTTCGTCGAAGGTAGACGCAACCACTTCACCTTTCACCAGACGCTGCATCTCGGTCACTTCTTCCGGACGTTCGTCAATCAGAAGCACCATCAGCACACAGTCTGGATGGTTGTAAGCAATGCTCTGCGCAATGTTTTGCAGCAGCATGGTTTTACCGGCTTTTGGCGGTGCCACAATCAGACCACGCTGACCACGACCAATTGGCGATGCCAGATCCAGCACACGAGCGGTTAAGTCTTCAGTAGACCCGTTACCACGCTCCATGCGCAGGCGAGAGTTCGCGTGCAGCGGCGTTAAGTTCTCGAACAGGATCTTATTGCGGGAGTTTTCCGGTTTGTCGTAGTTAACTTCGTTAACCTTCAACAGCGCAAAGTAGCGTTCACCCTCTTTAGGAGGACGAATCTTACCTGAAATGGTGTCACCAGTGCGGAGGTTGAAACGGCGGATTTGGCTAGGGGATACGTAGATGTCGTCAGGGCCGGCGAGGTAGGAGCTGTCTGCGGAGCGGAGGAAACCAAATCCGTCTTGCAGTATCTCCAGCACACCGTCGCCAAAGATATCTTCGCCACTCTTAGCGTGCTGCTTCAGGATGGCGAAAATGATGTCCTGCTTGCGCATACGAGCCTGGTTTTCCAGTCCCATATTTTCGCCGAGAGTGATCAGCTCAGAAACCGGCGTATTCTTTAATTCGGTAAGATTCATAATGGTGTGGGTTCTTAAACTCGGGGTGATTCTCGAACTTAATGTTGTGAATGGTATGGCAGGGTCATCCATGCCTGTTTAGCGGCCATCACCTCATGTCTGTTCGCTGTCTGGTCACAGGGAAAGAACGCAGAACTGAAACGACAAGACGGATTGAGTGACAAGCCCGGAATCTAGCAACTTCACGCACTGTTTACATTAACAACGGGAAGTATCGGGTAAAACAAGATTCAAACAACAAGATATGTTTAAAACGTAGTCATAGCTAACTTAGCACGACTAAAGCCGGGCGTCCAGAGCTCGCCATTAATTAGGCGCTCTGAACGCTCAGCTGAGAAACCTTACGCCAGATTAGCGTCCAGGAACTCTTTCAGTTGACCTTTGGACAGTGCGCCCACTTTGGTCGCCGCCACGTCACCGTTTTTGAACAGCAGCAGGGTCGGAATGCCACGGATACCGTATTTTGGCGCGGTGCCCGGGTTCTGGTCGATGTTCAGCTTGGCAACGGTCAGTTTGCCCTGATATTCGTCAGCGATTTCATCCAGAATCGGAGCGATCATTTTGCAAGGACCACACCATTCAGCCCAGAAATCAACGAGGATCAGCCCGTCAGCTTTAAGTACGTCCGTGTCAAAACTGTCGTCAGTCAGGTGAATAATTTTATCGCTCATATATAACTCCACAGGAATAAGCCTGGTACGTTGGTTTTGTCACCACCAACGACGTGTTGATGTCGCATTAACCAACTAAAGGTTGACTTTATTTCACCGGATACGCTTTCGTAAAGCAATAGTAAGCTGATATTCTACCACACTATGAGCAAAACACATTTAACAGAACAGAAGTTTTCCGACTTCGCCCTGCACCCAAAGGTGATCGAAGCCCTTGAAACTAAAGGGTTTCATAACTGCACGCCCATTCAGGCTCTCGCCCTGCCGCTGACGCTGGCCGGTCGCGACGTTGCAGGGCAGGCGCAAACCGGTACTGGCAAAACGATGGCGTTTTTAACGTCAACGTTTCATTATTTACTTTCTCACCCAGCGATTGCAGACCGCAAAGTTAACCAGCCGCGCGCGCTAATTATGGCCCCGACGCGAGAACTGGCGGTACAGATCCACGCAGACGCTGAGCCACTGGCGCAAGCCACCGGCCTGAAGCTTGGCCTGGCCTATGGCGGCGACGGCTACGATAAGCAGCTTAAGGTGCTGGAAAGCGGCGTGGATATCCTGATTGGAACCACCGGCCGTCTTATCGACTACGCCAAACAGAACCATATCAACCTCGGCGCAATCCAGGTTGTCGTGCTTGATGAAGCAGACCGCATGTACGATCTGGGCTTCATTAAAGATATCCGCTGGCTGTTCCGTCGTATGCCTGCCGCAAACCAGCGTCTGAACATGCTGTTCTCCGCAACCCTGTCATACCGCGTGCGTGAACTCGCCTTCGAGCAGATGAACAACGCCGAGTATGTAGAAGTGGAACCGGAGCAGAAAACCGGCCACCGCATTAAAGAAGAGCTCTTCTATCCCTCTAATGAAGAGAAAATGCGCCTGCTGCAAACGCTGATCGAAGAAGAGTGGCCGGATCGCGCGATCATCTTCGCGAACACCAAACATCGCTGTGAAGATATCTGGGGCCACCTGGCGGCAGATGGTCACCGCGTAGGTTTGCTGACCGGCGACGTGGCGCAGAAAAAACGCCTGCGCATTCTGGACGAATTTACCCGTGGCGATCTCGATATTCTGGTCGCGACCGACGTGGCGGCCCGTGGCCTGCACATTCCAGCCGTGACGCACGTCTTTAACTACGATCTGCCAGATGACTGTGAAGACTATGTACACCGTATCGGTCGTACCGGTCGTGCCGGCGCAAGCGGCCACTCCATCAGCCTGGCGTGTGAAGAGTATGCGCTGAATCTTCCGGCCATTGAGACCTACATCGGTCACTCTATTCCACAGAGCAAATACAATCCGGACGCGCTGTTAAGCGAACTGCCGCCGCCTAAGCGCCTTACCCGCCCACGCCCCGGCAATGGTCCGCGTCGTTCCGGCGGCGCACCGCGTAACCGTCGTCGTTCAGGTTAAGAAAATATGCTCAGCTCCACCTCGCTTTATGCGGCAATCGATCTCGGTTCGAATAGCTTTCATATGCTGGTTGTGCGCGAGGTGGCGGGAAGCATACAAACGCTGACGCGCATTAAGCGCAAGGTCCGCCTCGCGGCGGGCCTGAGCAGCGACAACCACCTCTCCCCTGAAGCCATGGAACGTGGCTGGCAGTGCCTGCGTCTGTTTGCAGAACGTTTGCAGGATATCCCGCTCAGTCAAATTCGCGTTGTTGCCACGGCGACCCTTCGTCTGGCGGTTAACGCTGGCGATTTCATTGCCAAAGCGCAGGAAATTCTGGGCTGTCCGGTGCAGGTCATCAGCGGTGAAGAAGAAGCGCGCCTGATTTATCAGGGCGTGGCGCACACGACCGGTGGCGACGATCGCCGTCTGGTGGTGGACATCGGTGGCGCCAGTACCGAACTGGTCACGGGCACGGGCGCACAGGCGACCTCGCTCTTTAGCCTGTCGATGGGCTGTGTGACCTGGCTGGAACGCTACTTTACCGATCGAAACCTTGCCAAAGAGAATTTCGACGAGGCGGAAAACGCGGCGCGTGAAGTGCTGCGCCCGGTCATGGATGAGTTGCGCTATCACGGCTGGAAAGTCTGCGTCGGGGCTTCCGGCACCGTTCAGGCGTTGCAGGAAATCATGATGGCGCAGGGCATGGACGAGCGGATCACCCTTGCCAAGCTCCAGCAGCTTAAACAGCGCGCCATTCAGTGTGGACGCCTGGAAGAGCTTGAAATTGAGGGGCTGACGCTCGAACGCGCGCTGGTTTTCCCAAGCGGGCTCGCCATCCTGATCGCCATTTTCACCGAGCTGAATATCCAGTGTATGACGCTGGCAGGCGGTGCGCTGCGTGAAGGTCTGGTTTACGGGATGCTGCACCAGTCGGTCGATCAGGACATCCGTAGCCGTACGCTGCGTAACGTTCAGCGACGCTTTATTGTTGATACCGACCAGGCGCAAAGAGTAAGTCAGCTGGCGTCACTTTTTGCCGATCAGGTGAAAACTAGCTGGGATATTGAACCGTTAAGTCGCGATCTGTTGCTAAGCGCCTGTGCGTTACATGAAATTGGTCTCAGCGTGGAGTACAAGCAGGCACCGCTGCACGCGGCCTGGCTGGTACGAAATCTCGATTTACCCGGCTATACGCCCGCACAGAAAAAGCTACTGGCCACCCTGCTGCTGAATCAGACCAACGCCGTCGATCTCTCTTCACTTCACCAGCAGAACGCCGTGCCGCCGCGCGTGGCCGAGCATCTGTGTCGTCTGCTGCGCCTGGCGATCCTGTTTGCCAGCCGCCGTCGTGATGATTTGCTGCCAGACATTACGCTGGTGGCAGACGATGAGAAACTGACGCTGACGTTGCCGAAAAACTGGCTTGAAAATCACCCGCTTGGCGCAGAACTGGTTGAGCAGGAGTTCCAGTGGCAGAGCTATGTGCACTGGGCGCTTGAGGTGAAATGACCCTTTGAAGCGTGCCGGGCGGCGGCTTCGCCTTACCCGGCCTACAAACCGTTATCCCTTCTCTTTGGCTTTTGCCAGCATCGCGCGAATGTTTGCCACGTTGGCCTGGCCTTTGTGCATGCGCTCTTCCGCGGTAATGACCTTACGTTGCTGCTCCCAGATAAGATCGTCCTGAGGCAACTCCAGCAGAAAACGGCTCGGCTCCGGGCGCACCAGCTCACCGTACTGACGGCGCTCTTTGCACAGCGTAAACGTCAGCTCCTTCTGCGCACGGGTGATCCCCACGTAGGCCAGACGACGCTCTTCGTCGACGTTATCTTCATCAATGCTGCTCTGGTGCGGCAGTAGGCCCTCTTCCATCCCCACCAGATAGACGTACGGGAACTCCAGCCCTTTGGACGCGTGAAGCGTCATCAGCTGGACCTGGTCGGCCTCTTCTTCACTTTCGCCGCGCTCCATCATATCGCGCAGCGTGAAGCGGGTGACGACCTGCGTCAGGGTCATCGGCTCGTCTATCTCTGAACCTTCAAGCATTTCGGTCATCCAGCTGAAGAGCTGGTTAACGTTTTTCATGCGCATCTCAGCCGCTTTTGGGCTGGCGGAGGTTTCATAGAGCCAGGATTCGTAATCAATGCCGTGGATCAGATCGCGTACCGCCGCCACCGGCTCGCGCTCGGCCAGACGCTGCACTTCACCCAGCCAGTGGGTGAAGCGGGTTAAGGCGTCATAGCCGCGCCCGGTCAGGGTATGGCTCAGCCCCATATCGAAGCTGGCGGTGAACAGGCTTTTGTTGCGGGTCATCGCCCACTCGCCCAGCTTTTGCAGCGTCGCAGAGCCAATTTCGCGTTTCGGCGTATTCACGATGCGCAGGAAAGCGCTGTCGTCATCCGGGTTGGTCAGCACGCGCAGGTAGGCCAGCAGATCCTTGATTTCCGGACGCGAAAAGAACGACGTGCCGCCGGAGATTTTGTAGGGAATGCGGTTTTGCATCAGCATCTTTTCAAAAACGCGCGACTGGTGGTTACCGCGATAGAGGATCGCGTAGTCTTTATAGTCGGTTTTGTTGACGAAGTGATGGGCAATCAGCTCACCCGTTACGCGCTCCGCTTCGTGCTCTTCATTGTTGGCGCTGAGCACTTTCAGTTCGGTACCGTAACCCAGCTCGGAGAACAGGCGCTTCTCAAAGACGTGCGGGTTATTGGCAATCAGGATATTCGCCGCCTTCAGGATGCGCCCGGAAGAACGGTAGTTCTGCTCCAGTTTGATCACCTGCAACGCCGGGAAGTCTTTGCTCAGCAGCACCAGGTTTTGCGGACGTGCGCCGCGCCAGGAGTAAATGGACTGATCGTCATCGCCAACGACGGTGAAACGCGCACGCTGTCCTACCAGCAGCTTCACCAGCTCGTACTGGCTGGTGTTGGTATCCTGATATTCATCCACCAGCAGGTAGCGGATTTTGTTTTGCCAGCGCTCGCGCACCTCTTCATTCCGCTGAAGCAGCAGCGTCGGCAGCAGGATCAGATCGTCGAAATCCAGTACGTTGCAGGCTTTCATATGCGCGTCATACAGACCGTAGCAGTGGGCAAAGATACGATCGCGCTCGCCTTTGGCACTCGCCGCTGCCTGGGCCGGCGTCATGAGATCGTTTTTCCAGTTCGAGATCGTCGAGATCAGCTGTTGCAACAGCACTTTGTCATCTTCGATCAGCCCTTCCGTCAGCTCTTTAAGCAGCGCCACCTGGTCGGTGTCATCGAAGAGCGAAAAGTTGGACTTCATGCCCAGCGCCGCGTACTCACGCTTGATGATATCCAGGCCCAGCGTGTGGAAAGTGGAGATCATCAGCCCGCGCGCCTCTTTACGGCCCAGGGTCTGGCCGACGCGCTCTTTCATCTCACGCGCCGCTTTGTTGGTAAAGGTGACCGCCGCGATATGGCGCGCCTGGTAGCCACAACCGCGAATTAAGTGGGCAATTTTGTTAGTGATCACACGTGTTTTACCGGATCCCGCTCCCGCCAGCACCAGGCAGGGTCCGGTGACGAATTCGACAGCTTGTTGTTGTCCGGGGTTTAAACGCATAAGTGATCGCTCAATGAAAGTGGGGAGAGGAGGAAAAACGCGTGGTAGTATACCGATCGTAAACTCGTTGACTCAAGGCACGATCATGGCAAAAACAGCAGCAGCAGTGCATATCCTTGTTAAAGAAGAGAAACTGGCACAGGATCTTCTCGAACAGATTAAAAACGGCGCCGATTTCGGCAAACTGGCGAAGAAACACTCGATTTGCCCGTCAGGCAAACGCGGCGGTGACTTAGGCGAGTTCCGCCAGGGCCAGATGGTTCCGGCGTTTGATAAGGTGGTTTTCTCCTGCCCGGTGCTGGAGCCAACCGGCCCACTGCATACGCAGTTCGGCTATCACATTATCAAAGTGTTATACCGCAACTAATCAAAAGCCCGGTGCATTGACTCACCGGGCTTTTTTATCTGGCTGTTCCCGCGTTTAAATGCCGTCGCCGTATTCAAAGGTGTGGTGAATACCGTTGAAGTGCTGATCCATATCCATCGACGGTTTATCGCTGTCTGGCTTACCGACGATGCGCGCCGGGACGCCAGCGGCGGTGGTATGCGGCGGTACGGGCTGGAGTACAACTGACCCCGCGCCAATCTTCGCGCCGCGTCCGACTTCAATATTGCCAAGGATTTTGGCGCCTGCGCCAATCATCACCCCTTCACGAATTTTCGGATGGCGATCGCCACTGGTTTTACCGGTACCGCCCAGCGTAACGGATTGCAGGATCGACACATCATCTTCAATCACCGCCGTTTCACCGACAACAATGCCGGTGGCGTGATCGAGCATGATCCCGCGGCCAATGTTCGCCGCCGGGTGAATATCGACCTGGAAGGTCACGGAAACCTGGTTTTGCAGGAAGATAGCCAGCGCGCGGCGTCCCTCATTCCATAACCAGTGGCCGATGCGGTACGCCTGTAAGGCGTGAAAACCTTTGAGATACAGCAGCGGCGTGGAGTATTTATCCACCGCCGGATCGCGCGTGCGTACGGCCTGAATGTCGCAGGCGGCAGAGGCGATCATTTCCGGGTCGGCGGCGTAGGCCTCTTCCACCACCTCACGAATGGCGATAGCAGGCATGATGGAGGAAGCCAGCTTATTGGCGAGCATATAGCTCAGGGCGCTGCCGAGGTTTTCGTGCTTGAGTAGCGTCGCGTGATAGAAACTGGCCAGCATAGGCTCACAGTCGGCCAAAGCGCGGGCTTCGGCTTTAATATTATTCCAGACGATATCCAGTTCTTCACACGGCATTGCTTGCTCCAGACGATAGTTAATGACCAGCCAGTTCTGCGCTGGCTGGGTCATTCAGGTGACGATACTTCCCGGCTAATTGCTGCTGCGCTCGTCCTTGCGCGCACGACCTAATAGGGTCAATGCTGCCTCGCGCGCATTTTTTCCGCAATACAATACCTGATAAATTTCCTCGGTTATTGGCATTTCAACACCGAAACGGTGCGCCAACTCGCGGACTTCTTTGGTATTGCGATAGCCTTCAACCACCTGACCAATCTTCTCCTGCGCGCTTTTTACATCGCTGCCCTGTCCGAGCATCATGCCAAAGCGGCGGTTACGCGACTGGTTGTCGGTGCAGGTCAGCACCAGGTCGCCCAGCCCAGCCATCCCCATAAAGGTGGCCGGATCGGCGCCCAGCGCTTCGCCCAGGCGGGACATTTCGGTCAGTCCACGGGTGATCAGCGCCGTACGCGCATTCGCGCCGAAACCGATGCCGTCAGACATCCCGGCCCCGATGGCAATGACGTTCTTCACCGCACCGCCCAGCTGTACGCCGATAAAATCAGGGTTGCTGTAGACGCGGAAGCTCTTGCCGCAGTGCAGCAGTTGCTGAAGATCGTCGGAAAATGCCTGGTCGGTGGACGCCAGCGAGATCGCCGTCGGCAGACCGGCGGCCAGCTCTTTGGCAAACGTCGGCCCGGAGATCACCGCCAGCGGGATCGCCGTTCCCAGCGCTTCGCGGGCAACGTCCTGCAACAGACGTCCGGTTTCGGCTTCCAGCCCCTTCGTCGCCCACACAATACGCGCATCCGCACGCATCAGCGGCTTAATCTGACGCAGGACTTCGCCAAACACATGGCTCGGCACCACAATCAGAATATTGCGGCTGGCCGCCAGCGCGGTCGCGAGGTCGCTTTCCAGATAGAGAGAGTCAGGGAACGGAACGTCCGGGAGAAACGCCACGTTGCAGCGGTCGTGTTGCAACGTCGCGATATGTTTTGGATCGTGGCCCCACAGGACCACGTCGTGACCATTTCTTGCCAGCGTGATGGCAAGAGCGGTGCCGTAAGAGCCGGCACCGATCACAGTCATTGACGCATTAACAGTGCTCATCAGGCATCCTGATGTTGTTCGGCACCTTCGCCAGCCTGCTGCTGCAAATAGTTCATGAACAGCGCATCAAAGTTGACTGGCGCAAGGTTCAGTTGCGGGAATGTACCGCGAGAAACCAGGCTGGTGATGCATTCACGCGCATACGGGAACAGGATGTTCGGGCAGTATGCACCCAGGCAATGCGCCATCTGGTTGCCTTCGATGCCGCCGATGGAGAAGATACCGCCCTGCTGTACTTCGCACAGGAATGCAGTTTCTTCGCCCAGAGAGGCGGTCACGGTGACACGCAGTACGACTTCATACACGTCATCCGCCAGCTGGGTGGATGCGGTATCCAGATCAAGTTTAACCTCTGGCTGCCAGTCTTTCTGGAAAACGTGCGGCGCGTTTGGCGCTTCGAAAGAGACATCCTTGGTGTAGATGCGCTGGATCTGGAAAGTCATCTCGGTGTTGTTTTGTTCTGACATGGAAAAACCCTTTTTAATTGTCCTAAAGTCTCTAGCTCAGCAGCGGATCGAGTCCACCGCGGGCGTCGAGCGCATACAAGTCATCACAGCCGCCAATGTGCTGCGCATCAATAAAAATCTGTGGAACCGTTGTGCGACCACTGCGTTGGATCATCTCTTCGCGTTTAATCGCGTCACCATCGATCGGCAGTTCCTTGAACGTTACGCCTTTGCTGGACAGCAGCGCTTTCGCTCGGTGGCAGAACGGGCACGTTGCTTTGGTGTAGATCTCAATATTGGCCATCACTTAACTCCTTATTTACCGCGCACTAAAGGAAGATTCTCCCCGCTCCAGCCGGAGATGCCTTCTTTCAGCACCGTTACGTTTTCAAAGCCTGCTTTATGCAGTGCGTTGGCAGATTCCTGCGCCTGCATGCCTGTGCCGTCAACAACGATAATCGGCTGGGCTTTATGCTTCTCCAGCTCACCAATGTTGTTCGCTTTGATTTCCGCTGGCAGCAGGTTGATAGCACCTGCGATATGGCCCTTGCGGAAATCGTCGCGCTGACGCAGATCAACCACAACGGCGTCCTCTTTGTTGATCAGACGTGTCGCTTCACCGCGGGTGATCACCTTAATTTTAGACGTCAGTCCCTTAAATGTGGTGAACAGTACAGCGACCAGCAGGCCAATCCACGCGATGCTCAGAACCGGGTGGCGGCTAACGAATTGCATAATTTCTTGCATGGGGGGTAACAACTCCCGACTAAGTGATTAAAAAAACCAGGACAGGAGTATACCTGTGCGCTGTGGCAAATACAGCCAGCGACATAAAGCTAATCTATTTTCTGCGGCATGCCACGAAAAAAAAGCCTCAAAATGGCCCGAGAACGGCCTTGCCTCCACGCTTTCTTTGATCTTCTGCGGCTATTTTATCGATTCAGCTGTAGTAAAATTACGCAAATTTTTTGTCTCTTGAGCATGAGGTTGTCGCAATGTCGGTTTCTAAAAAACCTATGGTACTGGTGATTCTGGATGGCTATGGCTACCGTGAAGATCAGCAGGATAACGCCATTTTCAACGCCAAAACCCCGGTAATGGATGCGCTATGGGCAAAACGTCCCCACACCCTGATTGACGCGTCTGGTCTGGAAGTCGGCCTGCCGGACCGTCAGATGGGCAACTCTGAAGTGGGTCACGTGAACCTGGGCGCAGGCCGTATCGTCTATCAGGACCTGACGCGCCTGGACGTTGAAATCAAAGAACGTACATTCTTTGCCAACCCAACGCTCACCGGAGCAGTGGATAAAGCTGTTGCCGCAGGCAAGGCCGTTCACATTATGGGCCTGCTCTCTGCGGGCGGCGTTCATAGCCACGAAGATCACATCATGGCGATGGTCGAACTGGCCGCTGAGCGCGGTGCGGAAAAAATCTATCTGCACGCCTTCCTGGACGGTCGCGATACGCCGCCACGCAGCGCTAAGGGCTCGCTGCAAGCCTTTGAAGAGAAATTTACCGCACTGGGCAAAGGCCGCGTGGCGTCCATCATTGGCCGTTACTATGCGATGGACCGCGATAACCGCTGGGACCGCGTTGAGCAAGCCTACGATCTGCTGACCCTGGCAAAAGGTGAGTTCCAGTTCGCGACTGCCGTCGAAGGTCTGGAAGCGGCTTACGCGCGTGATGAAAACGACGAATTCGTGAAAGCAACCGTGATCCGCGCTGAAGGCCAGGCCGATGCCGCCATGGAAGATGGCGATGCGCTGATCTTCATGAACTTCCGCGCTGACCGCGCGCGCGAAATCACCCGTGCTTTCGTCAACAGTGATTTCGACGGTTTCGCCCGTAAGAAAGTGGCGAAGCTCGATTTCATCCAGCTGACCGAGTATGCAGCGGATATCAAGGCCCCCTGCGCGTATCCGCCAGCGTCGCTGGAAAATACCTTCGGCGAGTGGATGGCGAAAAACGATAAAACCCAGCTGCGTATCTCTGAAACGGAGAAGTATGCGCACGTGACCTTCTTCTTTAACGGCGGCGTAGAAGAGCCGTTTAAAGGCGAAGACCGCATCCTGATCAACTCGCCGAAAGTCGCGACTTACGATCTCCAGCCAGAAATGAGCTCTGCGGAGCTGACCGAAAAACTGGTGGCCGCGATCGAAAGCGGTAAATACGACACCATCATCTGTAACTATCCGAACGGTGACATGGTAGGTCACACCGGCGTGATGGAAGCCGCCGTTAAGGCGGTTGAGGCGCTGGACCACTGCGTAGAGCAGGTCGCAAAAGCGGTTGAATCCGTGGGAGGCCAGCTGCTGATCACCGCCGATCACGGTAACGCAGAACAGATGCGTGACCCGGCAACCGGTCAGGCGCATACCGCCCATACCAACCTGCCTGTTCCACTGATTTATGTGGGTGATAAATCAGTGAAAGCAGTGGAAGGCGGCAAGCTTTCCGACATCGCGCCAACCATGTTGTCGCTGATGGGTATGGAAATCCCTGAAGAGATGACTGGCAAGCCGCTGTTCATCGTGGAATAATCGCTCCCCATGAGGGGAAAGGCGATTTTTTCAATCACATGGGTCGTGAAGCCGCTTCGGTTATCAGTCAGACCTCTGCTTTGCGCCAGCGCACTCAGCGCTGGCGTATTGCTGTGCGCCGCATCCGCCCACGCGGATGACCGCGACCAGCTCAAATCCATTCAGGCCGATATCGCCGCCAAAGAGCGTGCGGTACGCCAGCAGCAGCAGCAGCGCTCTGCCCTGCTTGCCCAGCTTAAAAAGCAGGAAGAGGCCATTTCCGCCGCTGCGCGTAAGCTGCGTGAAACGCAAAACACCCTTGCCCAGCTCAATAAGCAAATCGATGAAATGAACGCGTCGATTGCGAAACTGGAGCGCCAGCGTGACGCCCAGGAACGCAACCTGGCTGCACAGCTTGATGCCGCTTTCCGTCAGGGTGAACACACTGGCCTTCAGCTGATCCTCAGCGGTGAAGAGAGCCAGCGCGGTCAGCGTTTACAGGCCTATTTCGGCTATCTCAACCAGGCTCGTCAGGAGACCATTGCGCAGCTGAAACAGACGCGCGAAGAAGTCACCACGCAAAAAGCCGAGCTGGAAGAGAAGCAGAGCCAGCAGCAAACGCTACTCTACGATCAGCAGGCGCAGCAGGAGAAGCTTGAGCAGGCGCGCAATGAGCGTAAGAAGACGCTCGCCGGGCTGGAGTCCTCTATCCAGGCAGGACAAAGCCAGCTGAGCGAAATGCGCGCCAACGAATCGAAACTGCGTAACAGCATCGCCCGGGCAGAAGCCGCAGCCAAAGCGCGCGCCGAAAAAGAAGCGCGCGAAGCGCAGGCGGTGCGTAATAAGCAGCAGGAAGCCTCCCGGAAAGGCACCACCTATAAGCCGACTGAAAATGAACGTTCCCTGATGTCGCGTACCGGCGGCCTCGGTTCCCCTCGTGGTCAGGCCTACTGGCCCGTTCGCGGTACGATCCTGCATCGCTATGGCGAACAGTTGCAGGGTGAGCTACGTTGGAAGGGGATCGTTATCGGTGCGTCTGAAGGTAGCGAAGTGAAAGCCATCGCCGATGGCCGCGTGATCCTGGCCGACTGGCTACAGGGTTACGGGCTCGTGGTGGTGGTCGAGCATGGTAAAGGCGACATGAGTCTTTATGGCTACAACCAGAGCGCGCTGGTCAGCGTCGGCACTCAGGTGCGCGCCGGTCAACCCATTGCCCTTGTGGGCAGCAGTGGCGGTCAGGGCCGCCCGTCACTCTATTTCGAAATTCGTCGTCAGGGTCAGGCGGTCAATCCACAGCCGTGGTTGGGAAGATAAGTTTTGCTTCAATTTCGTCGAATTGTTTTTTCCGTCGTCAGCGCACTGGCGCTGGCTGCACCGGTTTATGCAGGCAAACTCGCGATTGTGATTGATGACTTCGGTTATCGACCACACTATGAAAATCAGGTGCTGGCGATGCCGTCAGCCATCTCTGTTGCCGTCCTGCCGAATGCGCCTCACGCGCATGAAATGGCGACCAAAGCACACAATGGCGGCCATCAGGTCCTCATCCATCTGCCGATGGCTCCCCTCAGCAAGCAGCCGCTGGAAAAAGATACCCTGCGCCCGGACATGAGCAGCGACGAGATCGATCGCATCATCCGCGATGCGTACAATAAAGTGCCGTATGCCGTGGGTCTGAATAACCATATGGGCAGCGCGATGACCTCCAGCCTGTACGGTATGCTGAAGGTGATGCAGGCGCTGGAGCGTTACAATCTCTATTTCCTGGACAGCATGACCATTGGCAACAGCCAGGCGATGCGTGCCGCTCAGGGTACGGGGGTGAAGGTCATCAAGCGCAAAGTCTTCCTGGACGACTCCCAGAACGAAGCGGATATCCGCGTGCAGTTCAACCGCGCGGTTCAGCTGGCGCGCCGTAACGGTTCGGCGATTGCCATCGGGCACCCGCATCCGTCTACCGTTCGCGTTTTGCAGCAAATGTTACCGAGCTTACCCGCTGATATCACGCTGGTGCGTCCGAGCGATCTGCTCAACGAACCTCAGGTGGATACCTCTCGCCCGGGTAGTGCGCAACCGCCCGCAACGCAGCCGCGTAACCCGTTCCGTGGCGTGAAGAACTGCACGCTGAAGCAGCCGCCTGAACCGGTGTATGCCACCCGCTTCTTCACGGTAATTGGCGAAAGCGTAAGCCAGAGTACGCTGGTGCAGTACTTCCAGCACCAGTGGCAGGGCTGGGGGAAAAAAACAGCAGCGAGCCCAACCCAGTGACAGGCGATTAAGGTAGAAAGATGCCGCAACGACACAAAATTCTGCTCCTCGATACCGGTAAAGAGTGGGGAGGAGGCACCAACAGCATGCTCGAGCTTCTGAAGCGGATTAACCGCGAGAAGTTTGATATTACCTGTTGTTTTTACAGCGATTACAGCCGGGCCGAAGGTCAAACCATCGGCCAGGTGTTGAACGGCCTTGGCATCCCGTTAATTGTCATTCCGCAGCAAAAGCAGCCCGGTTGGGCGAAGGTTGCGAAAGAGCTGGGCCGTGGCCTGCTGTTTTTCTCGCGCAGCGCCCGCAAGGCGTTTACCCGACATATTGATACGCTCTGGCGCATCCGGCCCAACGTCAGCAAGATCGAGACGATTTTCAGGGAAGGCGGTTTCGATACGCTGTACATGAACAACCAGCCGGGCTCTAACGAAGAAGGGTATCTGGCGGGCGCGAACCTGCATGCGCGGATAATCCAGCACTGCCGGATTGAACCGGTGCTGACCCCGCCGCTGGTGAAGCTGGTGAATGCCCACGCCACAAAAATCATCGCCGTCTCGCACGGCGTTGAACGCGTGCTTCTTCAGCATGGCGTCCGGCCAGCGCTGTGCACCACGGTCAACAACGCCATCGACATCCACCAGCCCTTGCCCGACCGACGTGCCATGCGCCAGCGTCTGAACATCGATGACGACACGTTTGTGTTCGGCAGCATTGGATCGTTAATCCCCCGCAAGGCCAACCATCACACGCTGGAGGCGCTGGCCCAGTTCAACCAGAAGCACCCGCAGGCAAAATGGAAGATGGTGCTGGTCGGTGAAGGGGCTGAACGCGGCGCGCTGACGGCGCAGGCTGACGCGCTGGGGATTGCTGAGCACGTCATTTTTACCGGTTTCCAGAATACGCCTTTTGACTATCTCGCCACCTTTGACGCGTTTATTCTGGCTTCAAAGAGCGAAGGTTTGCCCCGCGTCGTGCTGGAGGCAATGTTGCTGAACATCCCGGTGATTGGCTCAAAGGTGACCGGCACGGCAGAATTGATCGACCATGAGTCGACCGGGCTGCTGTTCCCGTGGAGCGACGTATCGCAACTTGCTCAACATCTGGATAATATCTGGCAGGATCCTGCTCTGCGCGCCCGGCTCGCCGCAGCCGCGCACCAGAATGTCTGCAACGCGTATGCAATTGAAAGCTATGTTAACGGTGTCGAGGCCGTTCTTGGCGCGCAATAACCAAACGAGAAGAACATGTTTAAATTTCTGAATGCTCGCTACCGCCACATTACCGGGCGTCATAACATTCCTTACGCTTCCCTTCCGGCCACGCGCGATCTCGTTGCGGTTGATTCCATTGTGATCCCCTGTACGGGCGCGGATTTCGTCGAAGAGGCGTTATTGTCAGCGACCTTTGCAGCGCGTTACGCCACCGACGTCAGCGAGATTGTTATCGTCAGCGATCAGCCTGAATCCGCTTTCGGCGAGCTGCCGCCAAAAACCCGCGTTGTGACCCTCACGCTGCCAAAACGTGAAGAGGGATACCGCTATAAGCAGATCTACCTCAGCCGTCTGGTGAAGCTTAACGCTCCGCTTCAGGCGCGCGGTGAAGGGGTGCTGATGATCGACTCCGATCTCAACCTGCTGAAGATGCCCGAGATCAACATGGCGGATATGCACATCTACTCCAGCTTCCGTCAGGGCAAAATGATTGCCAAGCTGGACGGCGCCCCCGCAGAAAAAGTGCCGGCCTATTACAAAGAAACGGTGCGCCCGTATCTGGTCGATCACGTTAACGGCGCGTTTCTTGCCGCAACCAAAAAAACCTGGCGCCGCATCTGCCCGCTGTGGCTGACGCTGTTCCAGGATACCTGGGAGCTGATGGACGACACGCAGCCGCCGACCGATCAGCTGCCGCTCGCTGCGCTGCTGGACATGCTGGATATAAAAACGGTTAACCTGGGCGACTGGATGAACTGGCCGGTCTCCAAGAAGATCGGCGGACAGGAAGCCGTTGTGCCGAAAGAGGTGATTGGCGCGCACGGGGGTTTCCCGCTTTCCGAATGGCAGAAGTATCTTGAATCGCCGGATAACAAACTGCTGTTTAAAGGGCAGGACTACACCCGCAAGGTGCGCTACCTGACGGATGAAGAGAAAAAGAATCAGTAAAAAAGGGGCCTGAGGCCCCTTTTTGTTTACTTATCCCAGCTCAGGATCACTTTCCCTGACTGGCCGGAACGCATCGCGTCAAAGCCCTGCTGGAACTCATCGATGGAGAATCGGTGAGTGATAATCGGGGACAGATCCAGGCCGGACTGGATCAGCGCTGCCATCTTGTACCAGGTTTCGAACATCTCGCGGCCATAGATGCCCTTGATGAACAGCCCCTTGAAGATGACTTTGTTCCAGTCGATGGACATATCTGACGGCGGAATGCCCAGCATCGCGATACGCCCACCGTGGTTCATGGTGTCAAGCATGGTGCGGAACGCCGGCGGCGCGCCGGACATCTCCAGACCGACGTCAAACCCTTCGGTCATACCCAGCTCTTCCATCACGTCGGTCAGGCTCTCTTTCGAGACATCCACCGCGCGGGTGACGCCCATTTTGCGCGCCAGCGACAGGCGGTATTCGTTCACGTCGGTGATCACCACGTTGCGCGCGCCCACGTGCTTCGCCACGGCTGCCGCCATAATGCCGATTGGGCCGGCGCCGGAGACCAGCACGTCTTCACCGACCAGGTCGAAGGAGAGCGCGGTGTGTACCGCGTTGCCGAACGGGTCGAAGATGGAGGCCAGATCGTCAGAGATATTGTCCGGGATTTTGAAGGCGTTAAACGCCGGGATCACCAGATATTCCGCGAAGCAGCCCGGACGGTTCACGCCCACGCCGACGGTGTTGCGGCACAGGTGGGTGCGACCGCCGCGGCAGTTGCGGCAGTGACCGCAGGTAATATGGCCTTCACCCGAGACGCGATCGCCAATGCTAAAGCCTTTTACTTCCTGGCCGATGCCGACCACTTCACCGACATATTCGTGACCGACAACCATTGGGACAGGAATGGTTTTTTGCGACCACTGATCCCAGTTGTAGATGTGAACGTCAGTACCGCAGATGGCGGTTTTACGAATTTTGATCAGCAGATCGTTATGACCGACTTCCGGCTCCGGCACGTCGGTCATCCAAATCCCTTCTTCCGCTTTCAGTTTGGATAACGCTTTCATCACACGTCCTCAGGCAATTACGCCCAGCTGTTTGCCGATGCGGGTAAAGGCTTCCACCGCACGCTCAATTTGTTCAGGCGAATGCGCCGCAGACATCTGGGTGCGGATACGCGCCTGACCTTTTGGTACCACCGGGAAGAAGAACCCGGTCACGTAAATCCCTTCTTTCTGAAGCTCACGGGCAAACTGCTGCGCCACAACTGCGTCGCCCAGCATCACCGGAATGATCGCGTGGTCAGCGCCGGCCAGGGTGAACCCTGCGGCGCTCATTTTTTCGCGGAACAGACGGGCGTTTGCCCACAGGCGGTCGCGCAGCTCGGCGCCGGACTCCACCATCTCCAGCACTTTGATGGAGGCGGCCACAATCGCCGGCGCCAGGGAGTTGGAGAACAGGTACGGGCGGGAGCGCTGGCGCAGCCACTCAACCACCTCTTTACGCGCAGCGGTATAACCGCCGGACGCGCCGCCGAGCGCTTTGCCCAGCGTCCCGGTGATGATGTCCACGCGGCCCATCACGTCACAGTATTCGTGGGAGCCGCGGCCATTTTCGCCGACAAAACCGACCGCGTGGGAGTCATCGACCATCACCAGCGCGTCGTATTTATCCGCCAGGTCGCACACGCCTTTCAGGTTGGCGATCACGCCGTCCATGGAGAACACGCCGTCGGTCGCGATCAGCACGTGGCGGGCACCTGCTTCGCGGGCCTCTTTCAGGCGGGCTTCCAGCTCAACCATATCGTTGTTGGCGTAGCGGAAACGCTTCGCTTTACACAGGCGAACACCGTCGATAATGGAGGCGTGGTTCAGGGCGTCGGAGATAATCGCATCTTCTGCGCCGAGCAGGGTTTCAAACAGACCGCCGTTGGCGTCGAAGCAGGAGGAGTACAGAATCGCGTCTTCCATTCCGAGGAAGTTCGCCAGCTTTTGCTCAAGCTGCTTGTGGCTGTCCTGGGTGCCGCAGATGAAGCGCACGGAGGCCATGCCGAAGCCGTGGGTGTCCATGCCGTTTTTCGCGGCGGCAATCAGCTCAGGGTGATTCGCAAGACCTAAGTAGTTGTTCGCGCAAAAGTTGATCACATGGCTGCCGTCGGCAACGGTGATGTCCGCCTGCTGGGCAGACGTGATAATACGCTCTTCTTTGAACAACCCTTCCGCACGTGCGGTGTCGAGGTCGCTGTTTAACTGTTTGTAAAAATCACCACGCATTGCAATTCTCCAGACTCGGCAAATTTTGGCACATATTACCCAAACCTATAGTTCATGACGAGATGACGCCGTATCTCTTCTCGTTTTTGCAGCATAAATCACGTGTACCCCTGCTGCATATCGGTGAATGGCTGAAGACCGGGCATTGTGATGATATGATATGAATATTAGCGTCCGGGATTGTCCCCGGGCTCAACACTTCAAAGGTTACAGTTATGATCATCGTTACCGGCGGCGCGGGCTTTATCGGCAGCAACATTATTAAGGCCCTCAATGATAAGGGCATCACCGACATTCTGGTGGTGGACAACCTGAAAGACGGCACCAAGTTCGTTAACCTGGTGGATCTGAACATCGCTGACTACATGGATAAAGAAGACTTCCTTATCCAGATTATGGCGGGTGAAGAGTTCGGCGAGATCGAAGCCATCTTCCATGAAGGTGCGTGCTCTTCCACCACCGAGTGGGACGGCAAGTACATGATGGATAACAACTATCAATACTCTAAAGAGATCCTGCACTACTGCCTGGAGCGTGAAATTCCGTTCCTGTATGCCTCCTCAGCAGCAACCTACGGCGGGCGCACCTCGGATTTCATCGAATCACGCGAATACGAGCAGCCGCTGAACGTCTACGGCTACTCCAAGTTCCTGTTTGACGAGTACGTGCGTCAGATCCTGCCGGAAGCGAACTCGCAGATTGTCGGCTTCCGCTACTTCAACGTTTACGGGCCGCGCGAAGGGCACAAGGGCAGCATGGCGAGCGTGGCGTTCCACCTGAACACGCAGCTGAATAACGGTGAAAGTCCAAAACTGTTCGAAGGCAGCGACGGCTTCAAGCGCGACTTCGTCTACGTGGGTGACGTTGCAGCCGTAAACCTGTGGTTCCTGGAAAACGGCGTCTCCGGCATTTTCAACCTGGGCACGGGCCGCGCGGAATCCTTCCAGGCGGTGGCTGACGCAACGCTGGCGTACCATAAGAAAGGCAGCATCGAGTACATTCCGTTCCCGGATAAGCTGAAAGGCCGCTACCAGGCATTCACCCAGGCGGACCTGACCAACCTGCGCGCCGCAGGCTACGACAAGCCGTTCAAGACCGTTGCCGAAGGCGTGACGGAATATATGGCCTGGCTGAACCGCGACGCATAAGCATGAAGATTCTGGTGATCGGCCCGTCATGGGTGGGCGACATGATGATGTCGCAAAGCCTCTATCGCACGCTCAAGGCGCGTTATCCCCAGGCGATAATCGACGTGATGGCACCCGCCTGGTGCCGTCCGCTGTTATCGCGCATGCCGGAAGTGAACGAGGCGATCCCGATGCCGCTCGGCCACGGGGCGCTGGAAATCGGCGAACGCCGCAAGCTCGGCCATAGCCTGCGCGAGAAGCGCTACGATCGCGCGTACGTGCTGCCTAACTCCTTCAAATCTGCCCTTGTGCCCTTCTTTGCGGGCATCCCGCACCGTACCGGCTGGCGCGGCGAAATGCGCTACGGCCTGCTGAACGATGCCCGGGTGCTGGATAAAGAAACCTGGCCGCTGATGGTGGAGCGCTACGTGGCGCTGGCCTACGACAAAGGCGTCATGCGCAGCGCGAAAGATCTGCCGCAGCCGCTACTGTGGCCGCAGCTTCAGGTTAACGACGGGGAGAAATCCCACACCTGCAATGCGTTTGGCATTTCCTCTGAACGCCCGATGATTGGCTTCTGCCCCGGCGCGGAGTTTGGCCCGGCAAAACGCTGGCCGCACTACCATTACGCTGAACTGGCGAAACAGCTGATCGACGAGGGCTATCAGATTGTGCTGTTTGGCTCGGCGAAAGATCACGAGGCGGGCAATGAAATCCTCGCCACGCTCAGCACCGAGCAACAGGCCTGGTGCCGCAACCTGGCCGGAGAAACGCAGCTTGAGCAGGCGGTTATCCTGATTGCCGCCAGTAAGGCCGTGGTAACGAACGACTCCGGTTTAATGCACGTCGCCGCCGCGCTGGATCGTCCGCTGGTCGCGCTGTATGGCCCGAGCAGCCCGGACTTCACGCCGCCGCTGTCGCACAAGGCGCGCGTTATTCGTCTCATTACCGGCTATCACAAAGTCCGCAAAGGCGATGCGGCAGAAGGTTACCATCAGAGCCTGATCGACATTACGCCGCAGCGCGTTCTCGAAGAACTCAACGAACTGCTGTTGAGCGAAGAAGGATAACGGATGCGGGTATTGATCGTTAAAACCTCCTCAATGGGTGATGTTCTGCATACGCTGCCATCGTTGACGGACGCGATGCGGGCCATCCCCGGCATCCGTTTTGACTGGGTGGTGGAAGAAGGCTTCGCGCAAATCCCCACCTGGCATGAAGCCGTTGACCGCGTGATCCCGGTGGCCATTCGCCGCTGGCGCAAAGCGTGGTTCTCCGCACCGATTAAAGCCGAGCGTAAAGCCTTCCGCGAAGCGGTACAGGCGCAGCGTTACGACGCCATCATCGACGCCCAAGGGCTGGTGAAAAGCGCGGCGCTGGTCACGCGTCTGGCGCACGGCATAAAGCACGGCATGGACTGGCACACCGCCCGCGAACCGCTGGCGAGTCTGTTCTATAATCGTCGCCACCATATTGCGAAGCAGCAGCACGCCGTAGAACGCACCCGCGAGCTGTTTGCGAAAAGCCTCGGCTATGCGAAACCGGAAGCGCAGGGCGACTACGCTATTGCGCAGCACTTTTTGCGCGAAACGGAGAAGGATAGCGAGCCGTATCTGGTCTTCCTGCATGCCACAACGCGCGACGACAAGCACTGGCCGGAAACGCACTGGCGAAGACTGATTGAACTAATGCAACCTTGCGGTATCCATATTAAACTCCCGTGGGGTGCTGAACATGAGCGGCAGCGCGCGGAGCGTCTGGCAGCAGGCTTTTCCCACGTCGAGGTGTTACCCAAACTCACGCTGGCGCAAGTTGCCGCACAGCTGGCGGGCGCTAACGCCGTCGTTTCTGTGGATACAGGGTTAAGCCATTTAACCGCCGCACTGGATCGTCCTAATATCACGATTTTCGGCCCGACCGATCCGGGGTTGATCGGGGGTTACGGTAAAAACCAGCATCAGATGGTCAGCCCTACGCAACAAACGAAGGATATTAGCGCAGATGCTATTTTTTCATTTTTACAGGGCAGCCATCGGCTTTCCAACAGGGATATTTAACCCATGAGTTATGTATTTCTGCTGATTTTACTCTTTCCGGTGAAGCTCCTCCGGAAGCTGTTTCGGAAAGACACGGGCAAAAACCTTGTCATTCAGACAGCCAAAATCGGTGACTTTATTAATGCGACACCTCTTCTGGCACATCTGCAAAAAAGCGATGTGTTGGTCAGTCGCAGCGTTGGCGCGCTGGCGAAGCATGATGAGACTATCGAGCAGATCTATTTTATTGAGCAGCATAAGCGCAGCCTGTGGCGCAAGCTCTGCTTCGCTTGCAGGATCATGAACCGCTATGACAACGTCTACCTGCTACAGCCCAACAGCGTAAACCTCTTTTTTGCCGCCGTCTGTAATGCAAAAAACAAACAATTTCTAAGCATTTACACGCGCAGGTGGTATCACGGGATTTTCTATCTCGCGGCCGACGGTACCGTTGAGCACGGCAAAAAAACGCTTTCGGTGACGAACTACCTGAAACTGGCCGACCGTTCGCTCACCTGGCAAGACTCTCCCAAGCACGCCACAAAGCCGCTCTTCAAACCGACGACTTACCCGGCCATTCTTGATAAACCAGACGTTATCCGCATCGGCATCAGCATTGCGGCGGGTAATAAAGCCAAAACGGTGCCGCCTGCTATCTGGAAGCGGATTGTGGATCGTCTCGCCGATTTACCCTGCGAGTTTTATGTCTTCGGCGCGCCAAACGAACAGTCGTGGATGGACGATATCACCCGCCTTTACGGTGACATCCCGAATTTTATCAATCTGATTGGCAAAATTTCGCTCGAAGAGCTTCCCTGGGCCATTTCTAAAATGGACTGCTACATCGCGTCTGATTCGGGCAATGTCTACATTGCAGACGCGGTCGGCGTGCCGGTGGTCCTGCTGTTTGGGCCTTGCTGCCACTATGAACAGCGTCCGCTTGGCAACGTGATGCTGATTGGTAATGACGACAACATTTGCTCTTATGTCTTTGAAACACGTTATTATTTCCCTCAGGAGAGGGAAGAGCTTTTCGCGGTGACTGAACCCGCTTTAGACGAACTCCAGCAGTTTATTCGACGCTTGCCGAAAGCCCGCTCACTGGATCGCGCTACCGACGCTCAAGGACACTAATTTTTATGGCTTTTTTAAGCGTCATCATTGCTGCGCATAACGCTGAAGATACGCTGCCCGCCACGCTTTCGAGCCTGCTGGCAGCAACAGACCAAGACACAGAAATCATTATTTTTAACGACAGTTCTGAGGATGCCACGCAGGCAATAATTGACGAGTGGTCGCTTAAATTTCCGCAGGTCATAACCCGGACCGTGAACTTTCGTAACGTAGGCCACGTCCGAAACAGTGCCGTCGCGCTGGCATCGGGAGAGTACATTACGATGCTCGACAGTGACGATTGCTTAAAGCCGGGTAGCCTGAGAGACGCAATCACCTTCCTGAAAGCACAGCGCCCGGACATGCTGCTGACGCGTTTGCTTGAGATTCGCGATCCCCGGAAAATAAGCGCAGAGTGGCGGGGATTTAACCCTATTTCCTTGTCACAGCATGAAGCAATCTCGCGTTTCTTACGCCACAAAGATTTTCAGGCGCATCTCATCGGTCAGTTTGTTCATCGTAAGCTGTATGAAAACAATCCGATTCCCTCTCTGCAATGCTATGAGGATTTCGCTGTTTTTCCCGGCATGCTAATGCAGTCGAGTAAAATAGCTTATCAGCGCCAGGGCCACTATTATTATATTAAACGCAGCGACAGTTTATCGAGCGTTCTGGATGCCAGCA
The DNA here is from genome assembly GCF_014896205.1 of Enterobacter cloacae complex sp. I2. Classification (NCBI taxonomy): domain Bacteria; kingdom Pseudomonadati; phylum Pseudomonadota; class Gammaproteobacteria; order Enterobacterales; family Enterobacteriaceae; genus Enterobacter; species Enterobacter cloacae complex sp. I2. The sequence continues at coordinate 34,907 of NZ_JADBRA010000016.1, read as the reverse complement.
AAATATCTACGCTGGTCGAGTGTACGCTACAGATGGAAAACACATTTCCATCCTCCTACAGGCATCTCGTCAATTGCCACTGGTTTGATATCTACAGCAACCATCGGACATATCTTTCAGACCAACACCTGGCGCTCGTTACGCAACGCGTAAAATCCATGTATACATTGTCGTTTTTCCTTTCCACCGATGTTCGTTTTAGCTACAAAAAAAGGGTTATTGAGGCGTTATGGAAAAAATAAGACCACGACTGTATCAGCTGACACTCATTTTGAGCCTCATCTCTTTGATGTTGGCATTGGTTAGTTCAGGAAAACAGAGAGAGTTTTTCTATATTGCTATTTACGTCAGCATTATCGGCCTGGCGTTTGAATATAAAAAAATCACGCTACGTCCCTTTACCATAGCGCTGCCGATTTTATTGATTGGATTACTGAACCTTAGCTGGTATGTCATCTATGAGTACCATAATCAGGGGATGAATCTTTACAGCGATTATCTCGATTCAAGTAAAAAATTAATCCTGGCGAGCGTTCTGATATTCTATATTGACCGTTTTAAATCCTATCTCGATAAAGAGACCTTTAAAAAATATTTCCTTTACGCCTCAGCTGCGGGGTTTGTACTCGCAACGGGATATGGCCTGTGGCAGGCAACGCAAGGGATGGCTCGCGTTGAAATGGCGATTAACCGAGCCACCGTTTCAGCTTATGTGTATTCCGTGTTATCGCTGGCATTCGTATACAGTCTTTACCTACAGAAGAACGTGACGCTTTACGTTGTTGCTGGTTTAACCATTTTACTTTCTTACTTCGTCATACTGCTCACGGGCACGCGCGCTGCAATGGGGCTTTATCTGCTCCTGGCGATAGTGCTGACGCTCTATCACTTCAGGCGTATTCACCTTAAATCCACCCTCATCTTTTTATGTATTGTGGCTGGTATTATCATCGTTAGCTACAAGCCGTTAATATCGCCTAAAATATCGCAAACACAGCTTGAATATCAGAGATATCAACAGGGTATTGACCGCACGTCCCTCGGCGCTCGTTTTTCCATGTGGACGGTAGGTATTCAGAATGGACTTGCCCATCCGTTAGGACAGTCACTCGAAGAGCGTGAAGCATGGACGCGGCAGTATATTAAAGACGGACATCCACACCTTGGCAGCGCGCTCGAATACATCAAAGTCCACCTGCACAACGAATTCATTGAGAAGTTCTCTTTGCAGGGGATCCCCGGCGTGGCGGTAATGCTCTTTTTCTTTGTTTCGATGATTGCGTATGCTCTGCGAAACAGAAATGCGCTGCTGCTAACGTCGATGCTTCTTTTGCTTTTGTATGGACTGACGGATGTCATACTGCTCAGCTCAGAAGCCCTCATCTTCTTTATGATTATCTTTGCGTTGAGTACACCTTTCTCGCAAACAAAGCAGCAATAGCAAATATGCCCGCCTGGCGGGCATTATGCTTTTTTGTACTGGTAAAACTCCGCCAGCGTCATTCCCACCGTTTTATCTGATAGCCAGGTAAACAGCTGTTCCAAATCCTGATATAAACCTTCAATCGCCGCCTCATCTTTAAACGTCGGGCTGCCGCCAGGCATAAATTCTGACGAATGAAGCATGAACTCCACGTAGTCATTCCCCTGAGACAGACACTGCTGCGCAACCTTAATCATCTCCGCCGCGTTCCCGCCGGACGGGCGTAACCAGTTAACTGACGGAGAACGGTATTTACCGCGAAGACGATCATAACCCTGCTTCAGGGAATTTAGCCATGCCGGGTGTTTATACTGGATGCTCATCGGCACTTCGAGTAACGGGCTGTTTCCAGGACGGGAAATATCGTCTGCGTCCAGAAAGTAAGCGCGATCGGGAAAATGCTGGTAATTCGTCCCGCCACTTCCCTGAGGGGCACCTTTCGCGTTGCGCCAGTTCACGCGCGGCGTGACGGAACAATCTACCTGATACCCCAGCTCGATCAGCAGCCTGGCGTAACGGCTGTCAAATGCCCAGCGCCCGGCGCGATGGCTGAGCATTTTTGTCTGGAAGGTCTCTTCCAGTAAGCGGGTCATAAATACCACTTTCTCACGCATAACCTCGTCTGAAAACTCAATCAGATAAGGCTGCCAGCGCCAGTCATCACCGGTAAGATCGTGCTCCGGAGGGCTGTTCCAGGCATGGAGATGCATCCCCACCTCACCCTGGCCACGGGCTATGACCTCTTTAGCGAACGCAATAAATACCGGTTCGACCGCCATCTCGTAGTTGGTCAGCCAGACGGGCTTAAAGCCGAAACGTTCACAAAGCGCCTGAAACCGCGCCAGGTAGCGAGCGTTTTCCGTTTTGATCACCCGGTGGTTCTGCCAGAGATTATCCCCTTCGGTATCGATCGTGATGATAAACGCTGGTTTTTTCATAATGAGCCCGCAAGACAAAATAGTTAGCGCTATGTTACGCACGCCCGAAAGCAGGAGTAAACCCTTCCGGGGAAATTCCCGACATTATGGAGAAAGAGTGCAAGTCGTTACCAGGTCTATTAGAATTGCCAATAGTACAACGCCGATAAGATGATGATGAATAACTTACCTGACACGCCTGATTTGCGCATTTTACTGATCAAACTTCGCCATCATGGTGACATGTTACTCACTACCCCCGTCATCAATTCATTACGCCAAAAATGGCCTGAAGCCCAAATCGACGTGCTTCTCTATGAAGAGACGCGAGACATGCTCGCCGCGCATCCGGCAATCGGTACGATCTACGGTATCGATCGTAAATGGAAGCAACTGGGGACGCTGAAGCACCTGCAAAAAGAGTGGCAGTTGCTTCGTGCGTTGCGCGCTCAGCATTATCACCTGGTGATTAATCTGGCCGATCAGTGGCGCAGCGCGATTGTCAGCCGCTTCACCGGTGCACCGGTTCGGCTCGGGTTTGCCTTTAACAAGCGCAATAATGCATTCTGGCGTTTTTGTCACAGTGAACTGGTTTCTGTGGCTAGCCATCAGTCGCTGCATACCGTTGAACAAAATCTCTCCATACTGTCAGCGCTGCCGGTAGCGTCCAACCCTACCGTCACCATGGCTTACAGCGCGGATGACTGGCACCATGCTCAGCAAAAGCTGACGCAAAAGGGCGTGGGAGAAGGGTTCATCGTTATTCAACCCACTTCACGCTGGTTCTTTAAGTGCTGGGACGAAGGCAAAATGGCGCAAACTATCGCCGCGTTGCAGCAGGACGGCCACACCATCGTTCTTACCGCAGGTCCGGATAAAAAAGAGCTGGCGATGATCGATCGCATCCTTGCCGCCTCCCCGCAAACGGGTGTTGTTTCGCTGGCAGGACAGTTAACCCTGCGCCAGCTGGCCGCGCTTATCGATCATGCGAACCTGTTCATCGGCGTTGACTCCGTACCCATGCACATGGCCGCCGCCCTTCAGACGCCCTGCGTGGCGCTGTTTGGCCCATCAAAATTGACGTTCTGGTCGCCATGGCAGGTTAACGGCGAGGTCATCTGGGCAGGTAACTACGGCCCGCTTCCCAACCCTGACGCCATTGATACAAAAACGACGGAACGTTATCTCGACGCCATACCCGTTGATGCCGTCGTCTCCGCCGCAAGGAGATACCTGCAATGAAGCTTCATCGTCTGGCCATCGTGCGCCAAAAATATCGTCCGGATGGGGGAGCGGAACGTTTTGTCTCCAGGGCACTCACCGCGCTGAGCAATCAAAACCTTGAGCTCAACGTCATCACTCGCGAGTGGCAGGGCGAAAAGCAGGACGACTGGCACATTCATATTTGCGATCCACGGAAATGGGGTCGCATCAGCCGTGAACGCGGCTTCGCACATGCCGCGCGCGCGCTCTGGCAGCAACAGCAGTTTGATATTGTGCAGAGCCACGAACGCATTCCGGGCTGTGATATTTACCGCGCCGGAGATGGCGTGCATCGACGCTGGCTGCTACAGCGGTCGCGTATTCTCCCCGCCTGGCGTGCGAAGCTGCTTATGCACGATCGCTATCACCGCTACGTAATGCACGCAGAGCGTGAAATGTATCAGGCGCCCGAGCTGAAAGCCGTTATCTGTAATGCGGAGATGATCAAACGCGAAATCGTCGAAGACTTTGATATTGACGCAAAAAAGATACATGTGATTTATAATTCAATAGATTCCAGCCGCTTCGTTCCGGCAGAAGAGCGTCAGCGTGCTGTACTGCGTAAGCAATTTGGCTTACCCGCTGATGCCGTCATTTTCTGCTTCGTGGGTTCGGGGTTTGAACGCAAGGGTCTGGCAAGCGCTATTCAGGCGATAGCAGGAACATCGGCGTGGCTGATTGTGGTCGGTCAGGATAAAGCGGAAAGCCGCTATCGCGACCTCGCCCGTTCATTAGGCTGTGAGGGGCAAATCCGTTTCCTGGGGATGCAAAAAGAGACGCTGCCATTTTATCAGCTTTCTGATGGTTTACTGCTGCCGACGCTGTATGATCCTTTTCCTAACGTCATACTTGAAGCAATGGCCTGCGGACTGCCCGTCATTACGTCAGAGAGTTGCGGTGGATCAGAATTTATTGCGCAAGGCCAGAACGGGTTTTACTGTGATGCACTTGATATCCGCACATTGAAGGAGGCCGTCGTGTCCATTCCTTCACTGGCAAAAAATAACAATATGGGGCTTGCGGCGCGTGAACGCGTCAGAGAAGCAACCCCTGAAAAACTGTCAAGTCAGCTTATTTCGCTTTATCAAAAATTACTGGATTAATAATGCGCATCCTAATGATTATTGATGGTTTACCCGGTGGAGGAGCTGAAAAAACGGTTCTCACCCTCTCCAGCGGACTGACAGAACTGGGGCATCAGGTTACCCTTTTCTCCTTACGGAAGGTGTGCGACTACGCCATTCCGGAAGGCATCGATTTTCAGGTTGTGCAGGATACCTGTAAAAAACCCTGGCGGAAGCTGACCGAGATCCCGCGTCGCGCCCGTTTACTGGATCGCGCCATTGAGCAGGCAGAACGCAGCGGTAAATTTGACGTTGTCTTCTCCCATCTGCATAAAACCGACCGTATCGTGGCGCACAGCCGCGCGCTGGATCGGGATAAGGTCTGGTTCTGCGTACACGGGATGTTCTCTTTCTCCTATTTACGCCATCGCAGCGGGCTTTCCCGCTGGTTTAAGCATTATAAAATTCGCCATACCTATGAAAACCGCAACGTTGTGGCGGTATCCGGCGCCGTACTGCACGATCTCGCTGAAGTACTCGCTATCCCCCTGCGGCGCAAAGCGGTTATCCATAACCCCTTCGATATCCCTGAAATTCAGCGTCTGGCAGAAGCGCCCTTTGAGATGCAGGGGCAGGATTACATTATCCACGTTGGCCGTTTTCATGAACACAAGCGACACGACCGGCTTCTGCGCGCGTTCGCGCTGAGCAAGATTGACGCATCGCTGGTGTTAATGGGCAAAGGCTCTGACGCCAAAATAGACCAGCTCAAACAGTTAGCCGCTGAGCTTGGAATCGAAAATAAGATTATTTTCCGCCCGTTCGAAACCAACCCCTATCCATGGATCAAAGGGGCTCGCCTTTTAGTGTTAAGTTCCGACTGCGAAGGTTTTGGTAATGTACTGGTGGAGTCCATTATCTGTCAGACCCCACCGGTGAGTACAAACTGCCCTGGCGGCCCTGCTGAGATCCTTACTGGCCCCCTGGCGCGTGGTCTGACAGCGTTAACCGACGAATCACTGGCGAAAACTCTGGCAGAACTGTATGCCTCTCCGCCGGTTGTTGATCGCGAAACGATCGCATCGTTTGGTATCAACGCCATTTGCCAGCAATACATTGCTTTGGTCGACAACCAAAAATAATCAGGTTTCATATGCAAAATTCAGCGCCTTTATTAAGCGTGGTGGTTGCCGTTTATAACGGTGAAGCTTTTCTCGATCAGTTCTTTACCTGCCTTGTCAATCAACATATCGACAGTATGGAAGTCATCATCGTCAATGATGGCTCCACTGATAGTTCGATGCAGATTGTCGAAAAATGGCGTGAAACGCTGCCACAGATGCAGGTTATTGAACAACCTAATCAGGGCGTGTCCATCGCGCGTAATACCGGCCTGGCCGTAGCGACCGGCCAATATCTCTCTTTCCCGGATATTGATGACGTCTTTAAACCCGGCATGTACCAGCGTCTGCTGGATATGGCCGTCACGCAGAACCTGGACGTCGCCACCTGCAATGGCAACTACGTCTGGGAAAATAACAAAAAACCGTCTCGCCCTATCTTCCCTGAAGATAAGCTCGCCTCAACGGGCGTCATGAATGGCGCGGCATGGCTAAAAAAGGCGCTGGATTCACGTAAGTTCCTCCATGTGACCTGGCTGAATATCTATCGCCACGATTTTATTCGTCAGAACGGTTTCCGCTTCGAGCCTGGCCTGCGCCATCAGGATATCCCGTGGACTACCGAGGTGCTGCTTGCCGCGGAACGCGTTCAGTACACCAGCGAACGCTTTTACGACTACTACATACACTCCGCCTCGGTATCGCACACCCCGGATAATGACGACACGCTTATTCGCTCCGCGCGTCATTACATGAAGATCCTGAAGATGCTTGATGCCATTAACCAGCGTTACCCGGATAAAGTGAAAAATATCCCTGCCTGCCACTGGCAAATCGCCAAAGAGGGGCTGGGAATTATTCATACCTTCGACAACATGAAGGATGAGGCGAAGAAATCAATGATAATCAAAGAGTTCTTCGATACCGGGATCTGGAAGCTCATCTGGAAGAGTGCCAAAAGCCCGCGTTTGCGCTGGCGCCTGGGCCGCCGCTACTTCCGTTTAAAACGGTATCTGGCATAAGAGATAGCTTTAGCACGCTTAAATGCTTAGAATTTCCCGGCCGAAACTAAAAAAACGGATAATCGCTTGGAATTGTTGTATACCGCCCTGCTCTACATCATTCAGCCACTGGTGTGGCTGCGACTGTTGCTCCGTAGCCGTAAAGCGCCTGCGTACCGTAAACGTTGGGCCGAACGCTATGGCTACTGCCGCAATAAAGTGGCGCCGGACGGTATTCTGCTGCATTCCGTGTCAGTCGGGGAAACGCTGGCGGCCATTCCGCTGGTGCGTGCCCTGCGCCACCGCTATCCGTCGCTGCCCATCACCGTCACCACAATGACGCCAACCGGCTCAGAGCGTGTGATGTCTGCTTTCGGTAAAGACGTGCATCACGTCTATCTGCCGTACGATCTTCCCTGCGCCATGAACCGTTTCCTGAATACCGTTCGCCCTAAACTGGTGATCGTCATGGAAACCGAACTGTGGCCGAATATGATTTCCGCCCTGCATGCCCGTAAAATTCCTTTGGTTATCGCCAACGCGCGTCTGTCAGAACGCTCGGCGAAAGGGTACGGCAAGCTGGGTAAATTTATGCGTCGCCTGCTCAGCAAAATCACGCTGATTGCCGCGCAGAACGAAGAAGATGCCGCGCGCTTTATCGCCCTCGGGCTGAAACGCAACCAGCTTGCGGTCACGGGTAGCCTGAAGTTCGATATTTCCGTCACTCCAGAACTCGCCGCCCGTGCGGTCACGCTGCGTCGACAGTGGGCGCCGCGTCGTCAGGTCTGGATTGCCACCAGCACCCATGACGGCGAAGAAGCGATTATTCTTCAGGCTCACCGCCAGCTGCTGGAAAAATTCCCTGATTTACTGCTGATTCTGGTTCCCCGCCATCCGGAGCGTTTCAAAGATGCCCGCGAGATGGTGCAAAAAGGCGGTTTCAGCTTCACCCTGCGCAGCAGCGGCGAAATCCCCTCAGGCAGCACGCAGGTGGTGATTGGCGATACGATGGGCGAACTGATGCTGCTGTACGGCATTGCGGATCTCGCTTTTGTCGGTGGCAGCCTGGTAGAGCGCGGTGGCCATAACCCGCTGGAGCCGGCGGCCCACGCCATCCCTGTGCTGATGGGGCCACACACGTTTAACTTCAAAGATATCTGCGCTAAATTGCAGCAAGCCGACGGCTTAATCACTGTGACCGACGCGGATTCGGTGGTCAAAGAGGTCTCTACCCTTCTGACTGACGAAGATTACCGCCTGTGGTACGGTCGACATGCCGTTGAAGTCCTGCATCAGAACCAGGGCGCACTGACCCGTCTGCTGCAACTTCTGCAACCTTATCTGCCGCAGCGGAGCCACTGATGTCAACGCGTCTGTCGGTCGTGATGATCGCCAAAAACGCCGCCGACCTGCTTCCGGATTGCCTGGCCTCCGTTGCCTGGGCTGACGAAATCGTCATTCTCGACTCCGGAAGTACGGACAACACGGTGGACGTTGCCCGTGCAGCAGGTGCAAAAGTCTTTACCGACACCGACTGGCAGGGCTACGGCATTCAGCGCCAGCGTGCGCAGGGTTTCGCCACGGGCGATTATGTGCTGATGATCGACACCGACGAGCGCGTCACCCCGGAACTCCGGCAGGCCATTCAAACGGTGCTTGCCGCGCCGCAGCCTGGCGCGGTCTACAGTATCGCGCGTCGTAACTATTTCCTGGGCCGCTTTATGCGCCACAGCGGATGGTATCCCGACCGTGTGATGCGCCTCTATGCGCGCGAGCGTTACCAGTACAACGATAACCTTGTTCATGAGTCGCTGGCCTGCGATAACGCTCAGGTGATCCCCCTGACGGGCGATCTGCTTCATCTGACCTGCCGTGATTTCGCCAGCTTCCAGCGTAAACAGCTCAACTATGCCACCGCATGGGCGCAGGAACGCCATCAGCGCGGCAAGAAGGCCACGCTGACGGGTATATTCACCCACACGCTGGGCGCGTTTCTGAAAACGCTGCTGCTGCGCGGCGGCGTGCTGGACGGCAAACAGGGCTGGTTACTGGCGGTGGTCAATGCCCAGTATACTTTCAACAAATACACCGAGCTGTGGGCGCTGAACCGCGGCTACTCAGAGAAAACGTGAGCCATGAGCACAAAAGCGATTTATCCGGGTACCTTCGATCCAATCACTAACGGTCATCTTGATATCATCACCCGTGCGGCGTGTATGTTCGACAAGGTGATTCTGGCTATCGCCGCCAGCCCGAGCAAAAAGCCGATGTTCGACCTGAACGAACGCGTGCAGCTGGCCACCGATGCGATTTCGCATCTGTCGAATGTTGAGGTCGTCGGGTTCAGCGATTTGATGGCAAACTTTGCCCGTGCTCAGCAGGCCAATATCCTGATCCGCGGGCTGCGCGCGGTAGCAGACTTCGAATACGAGATGCAGCTGGCGCACATGAACCGCCATCTGATGCCGGAGCTGGAGAGTGTATTCCTGATGCCCTCCAAGGAGTGGTCTTTCATCTCGTCTTCGCTGGTGAAAGAGGTGGCGCGCCATCACGGGGACGTTACCCACTTCCTGCCGGTTAACGTCCACCAGGCGTTGATGGAAAAGCTAAAGTAACCTTACTTCTGGCACTGACGGCAGTAGAACGTGGCCCGCTGGGCGTGCTTCGTGGCAATAATCGGCGTCCCGCAGGCCCTGCATGGCTCACCCTTACGGCCATAAACCTGCAACTCCTGCGCAAAATAGCCCGGCTTCCCGTCGCTTTGCAGGAAATCCTTCAGCGTCGTCCCACCCTGCTCAATTGAGCGCAGCAGTACCGCTTTAATCACTCTGACCAGCAGCTCGCACTCCTGCGCCGACAGCGAAGAGGCCAGCCGATCGGGATGGATCCCGGCGGCAAACAGCGATTCGCTGGCATAGATATTCCCCACGCCCACCACCAGCTTATTATCCATCAGCCAGGGTTTAATCGGGGTCTTCTTCTTCGCACACTTCTCTTTGAGATAATCCGCGTTAAACGCCTCTGAGAGCGGCTCAGGCCCGAGATGCGCCAGCACGTTGTGCCCTTCCAGTTCTTTGGTCCACAGCCATGCGCCAAAGCGACGCGGGTCGGTATAACGCAGCACTTTGCCGTTGCTCATCACCAGGTCAACGTGATCGTGCTTTTCCGCAGGCAATTCTTCGGTGAGGATGCGCAGACTGCCCGACATGCCCAGATGGATAATGATCCAGCCGTCAGGCAGCTCCAGCAGCAGATATTTCGCGCGGCGCTGCACGCTCAGGACGGGTTTATCGCTTAACGCGTGGATCTCATCGGAAACCGGCCAGCGCAGACGCCCGTTGCGAACGACAGCATGAAGAATAGTCGCGCCGACCAGATGCGGCTCAATACCGCGGCGGCTGGTCTCTACCTCAGGTAATTCAGGCATGGTTCCTCCGTTGAGATGCAGAATGCAAAAAACCCCGCAGATGCGGGGTTTTTCAATACAAGGAGACTAAAATTATTTGATTTTAGCTTCTTTGTACAGTACGTGCTGGCGTACAACTGGATCGAATTTTTTCAGTTCCAGTTTTTCCGGCTTAGTACGTTTGTTCTTCGTGGTGGTGTAGAAGTGACCTGTACCAGCAGAAGAAACCAGCTTGATTTTCTCGCGAATACCTTTAGCCATGATTTATTTCCTCTTTAAGTACTTAGTACTTTTCGCCACGGGCACGCAGTTCGGACAGAACTGTATCGATGCCTTTCTTATCGATTACACGCATACCTTTAGCAGATACGCGCAGGGTGACAAAACGCTTCTCGCTCTCAACCCAGAAACGGTGAGAGTGCAGGTTCGGCAGGAAACGGCGTTTAGTCGCGTTCAGTGCGTGGGAACGGTTGTTACCGGTCACCGGACGCTTGCCAGTAACTTGGCAGACTCGGGACATGTCTATTCTCCAAAAATCAAATTAGCTCGAGCTTCGTATGGGGTATCGGCGCCTCGTCAGGCTTTACAGCCCGGTCATCGCATAGTTCTATTGAACTCTCGATTGCCAGGCCCAAATGCCAAACCCGAGATTCTCAAAGGTGGCGTAGTATACGCTGACTCGGCGGTGTGCTCAAGTCCCGAACAGACAAAGATCCCGATGGATCGCGAGAAAAGGCCTAAATCCAGCCACGTTCGGCAAAAGAAATGTACTCTCCGCGGCCAATTATCAGATGGTCCAGCACACGAATGTCCATGAATTGACAGCATTTGATAATACGTTCGGTAATGGCTTTGTCAGCTCTGCTTGGTTCTGCACAGCCAGAGGGGTGATTATGCGCGAGGATCACGCCGGCTGCATTCACTTTTATCGCTTCCCGCACAATTTCACGCGGATGCACCTCAACATGGCTCAATGTTCCCGAAAAAAGGCGGGTATGTTTCAGCACCCGGTTTTTGTTGTCGAGAAAGATCACCATGAAGATCTCCCGCTCCAGATCGGAGAGCTGGCTTTGCAGAAATTCGCGGGTCATGTCCGGGGTCAGGATCGGGTCTTCTTCCTCCATACGCACGTTATAAAATCGCCGGGCAAGCTCCGCAATGCCCCGCAGCTGGGCATATTTCGCCACGCCGATGCCCTCCACGTGCGTAAACGCCTCCAGCTCGGCGGTCAGCAAACCATGCAGTGAACCAAAATGGTCTATCAGCTCTTTCGCCAGCGTAAATACCGTTTTTCCCTGCGTGCCGGTGCGTAAAAAGAGCGCCAGCAGCTCGTCGTCTTTCAGCAACGTGACGCCATGGCGCAGCATTTTTTCACGCGGTAGCAGCAGTTCAGTCTCTTCCATGCCCGGCCTCCTTCTGTTTGTCATTATGCTGCCACAGGCAAATTCGGGGCTCGACGCTGACGTTTCGTTCTTGCGTAACGCCTCGCAAAGTGAATAAAGGACATCATCACCCCGTTTTAGGGATTGTGATAAAATGCCCGCTCTCTGGTGAACCCAACAGGAAAGAATCATGATGAGCCTGGCCGGTAAAAAAATCGTTCTTGGCGTAAGCGGCGGTATTGCTGCCTATAAAACGCCAGACCTGGTGCGCCGTTTGCGCGAGCGCGGGGCCGACGTACGGGTCGCGATCACCGAAGGCGGCAAAGCCTTTATCACCCCGCTAAGCCTGCAAGCCGTCTCGGGATACCCGGTATCCGACAGCCTTCTCGACCCGGCGGCCGAAGCCGCAATGGGCCACATTGAGCTGGGGAAATGGGCCGATCTGGTTATCCTTGCCCCCGCCACGGCAGATGTAATTGCCCGCGTGGCGGCGGGAATGGCGAACGATCTGGTATCGACCATTTGCCTCGCCACGCCTGCGCCCGTCGCGGTTGTGCCCGCCATGAACCAGCAGATGTACCGCAATGCCGCCACCCAGCATAATCTGGAAACGCTGGCCGCGCGCGGCCTGCTGATTTGGGGACCGGACAGCGGCAGCCAGGCCTGTGGCGACGTGGGGCCGGGCCGTATGCTCGACCCATTGACGATTGTTGATATGGCCGCCGCCCATTTCTCGCCTGTCAACGATCTGCAACATCTCAACATCATGATTACCGCGGGCCCAACGCGCGAGCCGCTGGATCCGGTGCGTTACATCACCAATCACAGCTCCGGCAAAATGGGCTTTGCCATTGCCGCCGCGGCGGCCAAACGCGGCGCGAACGTCACGCTGGTAAGCGGCCCGGTGTCGCTTACCACACCGGCGTTTGTGCAGCGTATTGATGTGACGACCGCGCTGGAAATGAACGCCGCCGTACAGGCGCATGCACAACAGCAGCATATTTTTATCGGCTGTGCGGCCGTCGCTGATTACCGTGCTGAAACCATTGCTGACGCCAAAATTAAAAAGCAAGGCGATGAATTAACAATAAAAATGGTGAAGAACCCGGATATCGTTGCCGGTGTCGCCGCATTGAAAACTCATCGTCCTTACGTTGTTGGGTTTGCCGCAGAAACGAATAATGTGGAAGAATATGCCCGGCAAAAACGTACCCGCAAAAACCTCGATTTAATTTGCGCGAACGACGTATCGCTGTCCACGCAAGGATTTAACAGCGACATCAACGCATTGCACCTTTTCTGGCAGGATGGAGATAAAGTCTTACCGCTTGAGCGCAAAGCACTCCTGGGCCAACAATTACTGGACGAGATCGTTACCCGTTATGATGAAAAAAATCGACGTTAAGATTCTGGACCCGCGCGTTGGCGAGCAATTTCCGCTGCCAACGTATGCCACCTCCGGCTCTGCCGGTCTTGACCTGCGCGCCTGTCTCGACGACGCCGTAGAACTGGCGCCGGGTGCAACGACCCTGATCCCGACCGGTCTGGCGATTCACATTGCTGACCCGTCACTGGCAGCAGTGATCCTGCCGCGCTCTGGCCTGGGCCATAAGCATGGCGTCGTGCTGGGTAATCTGGTCGGCCTGATCGACTCTGACTATCAGGGGCAACTGATGGTCTCCGTCTGGAACCGTGGCCAGGACAGCTTCACCATTGAGCCGGGCGAGCGTATCGCGCAGATGGTGTTTGTACCGGTGGTGCAGGCAGAATTTAACCTGGTGGCAGACTTCGACGCCACCGACCGTGGCGAAGGCGGCTTCGGCCATTCCGGGCGCAAATAACCGCCCGACAAACACGCATCTCACAGCGCCATAATGCAATAACAAACCGCAAACGTCAGTTTGCGGGTCGCTGTGTGGTTGCCAGCCTGACAAGTGCTTATTTTCAGGGGTATTTTGTAACATGGCAGAAAAACAAACCGCGAAAAGGAATCGTCGCGAAGAAATACTTCAATCTCTGGCTCTGATGCTTGAATCCAGCGACGGCAGTCAACGCATCACCACCGCAAAGCTGGCGGCCTCTGTGGGCGTATCAGAAGCGGCGCTGTATCGTCATTTTCCGAGTAAAACCCGGATGTTCGACAGCCTGATCGAGTTTATTGAAGATAGCCTGATCACGCGCATCAACCTGATTCTGAAAGATGAAAAAGACACCAGCGCGCGTCTGCGTCTGATTGTGCTGCTGATTCTGGGCTTTGGTGAACGTAACCCGGGTCTGACCCGTATTCTGACCGGCCACGCGCTGATGTTTGAACAGGATCGTCTGCAAGGCCGTATAAATCAGCTTTTTGAGCGTATCGAAGCTCAGCTGCGTCAGGTTCTGCGCGAGAAAAAAATGCGGGAAGGTGAGGGATATACTACTGATGAGACCCTGCTGGCAAGCCAGATCCTGGCATTTTGCGAGGGGATGCTCTCTCGGTTTGTGCGCAGCGAATTCAAATACCGACCAACGGACGATTTTGACGCCCGCTGGCCGTTAGTGGCAGCACAATTGCAGTAACGCCGCCGCCGGATGGCGGCTTCGCCTTATCCGGCCTACGAACGGGTAGGCCCGGTAAGCGTCGCGCCACCGGGCAACGCAATTAAACCCCGAACGCTTCGCGATACGTTTTTACCGCTGCCAGATGGTCCGCCATCTCAGGCTTCTCTTCCAGATACGCAATCAGGTCTTTCAGGGTGATAATCGACGTGACCTTGCAGCCATAATCGCGTTCCACTTCCTGAATAGCAGAGATGTCGCCGCGCCCGCGCTCCTGACGATCGAGCGAAATCAGCACGCCCGCAAGCGTTGCACCGTTAGCCTGGATAATCTCCATTGATTCACGGATCGCGGTGCCTGCGGTGATCACGTCATCGACCAGCATCACGCGGCCCTGCAACGCACTGCCTACCAGATTGCCGCCTTCACCGTGGGTTTTGGCCTCTTTACGGTTAAAGCAGTATGGCACGTCGCGGTCATGGTGCTCCGACAGCGCCACCGCCGTGGTGGTTGCAATCGGAATGCCCTTGTACGCGGGGCCAAACAGCAGGTCGAAATCAATCCCGGAATCCACCAGCGCTTCGGCATAGAAACGGCCTAACAGTGCCAGGTCGCGCCCGGTATTAAACAGCCCGGCGTTGAAGAAATACGGGCTTTTACGCCCCGATTTCAGCGTGAACTCGCCAAACTTAAGTACCTGCTTGTTAAGCGCAAACTCAATAAACTGGCGCTGATACGATTTCATGGATTTGCTCCTTTAGTTTTTTCTGTCTTACAGGCAAAAAAAAGGCGACTCATTGGTCGCCTTAAAATCAATTTTCTAACGCCGCCTTCTGCGTCGTTACAATGGATTCGATACCCCCTCGGGCCAGCGCCAGCAAGGTGAGCAGCTCTTCATGGGTGAATGGCTCGCCTTCCGCCGTGCCCTGCACTTCAATGATGCGACCATCTTCGGTCATCACCACGTTCATGTCGGTTTCTGCGGCAGAATCTTCAACGTATTCCAGATCGCAAAGTGCTTCGCCGTTAACGATACCGACGGAGACAGCGGCAACCATCCCTTTCATCGGGTTGGTTTTCAGCTTACCGGCGGCAACCAGCTTGTTCAGCGCATCTGCCAGCGCCACGCAGGCACCGGTAATGGAGGCGGTACGCGTGCCGCCATCGGCCTGGATCACGTCGCAGTCCAGGGTGATGGTGAACTCGCCCAGCGTTTTCAGGTCAACCGCGGCGCGGAGCGCACGCGCGATCAGGCGCTGGATCTCCATAGTACGCCCGCCCTGCTTACCCTTTGCCGCTTCACGGGCATTACGGGTATGGGTTGCGCGCGGCAACATGCCGTATTCGGCGGTGATCCAGCCCTGGCCCTGACCTTTCAGGAAGCGAGGCACGCCCTCTTCGATGGACGCGGTGCAAAGCACTTTGGTGTCACCAAACTCAACCAGCACGGAGCCTTCAGCGTGTTTTGTATAGTTACGGGTCAGGGTGACGGGACGCACCTGATTGGCGCTACGACCTGCTGGACGCATGATGGATTCTCCGGCTTGAAACGAATGTGGCTGCGCATTATACGGATAAAGGACGCTTATTCCTATCCTGAGAAGCCCCTGAAAGCTATAATCCCCCCATCTCTCCTTTAAAAACGGGAATGTCTATGATCCGCAGTATGACCGCCTACGCCCGGCGTGAAATCAAGGGTAGCTGGGGTAGCGCTACCTGGGAAATGCGCTCGGTAAACCAGCGCTATCTGGAAACATATTTCCGTATGCCGGAACAGTTCCGCAGCCTGGAGCCTGTGGTGCGTGAGCGTATCCGTACGCGTCTGACCCGCGGGAAAGTGGAATGTAATCTGCGTTTTGAGCCCGATGCCAGCGCGCAGGGCGAACTGATCCTTAACGAAAAGCTGGCAAAACAGCTCGTTAATGCGGCGAACTGGGTCAAAATGCAAAGCGACGAAGGCGAGATCAACCCGGTTGATATTCTGCGCTGGCCTGGCGTGATGGCCGCCGGAGAGCAGGATCTGGACGCGATTACCGCCGAAATCCTCGCGGCACTCGACGGCACGCTGGATGACTTTATCGTTGCCCGCGAAACCGAAGGCCAGGCGCTGAAAGCAATGATTGAACAGCGTCTTGAGGGCGTGAGCGCCGAAGTGGCTAAAGTTCGCGCTCATATGCCAGAAGTGCTGCAATGGCAGCGTGAGCGACTTGTCTCCAAACTGGAAGAGGCGGAAGTCCAGCTCGAAAACAACCGTCTGGAACAAGAACTGGTGCTGATGGCGCAGCGCGTGGACGTGGCTGAAGAGCTGGATCGTCTGGAAGCGCACGTTAAAGAGACCTACAACATTCTTAAGAAGAAAGAAGCTGTAGGCCGCCGTCTCGACTTTATGATGCAGGAGTTCAACCGCGAGTCGAACACGCTGGCGTCTAAGTCTATCAATGCAGAGGTGACCAATTCAGCGATTGAACTGAAGGTCCTGATTGAGCAGATGCGCGAGCAGATCCAGAATATCGAGTGATCCCTTTCCGGGTGGTGCTGCCTCGCACGCCACCCATTACTTTTTCTAATCCTTATTCAGTCTTACCTTCTCTCTCCCCCGCCTTAAATAAAGCCTGCCCGCCGTGCGCTGATAAATTACTTTAGGGAAAACCACCTCGCCTTAGAAAATCTCAATCGTGATCTTCCGCACAAATCGTTAATCTCCCCCTCTTCATTCCGGAGGTTTTATGCTGCTTCATGTTCTCTATCTCATTGGCATTACCGCAGAAGCCATGACCGGCGCACTCGCTGCCGGACGTCGCCGTATGGACACCTTCGGCGTGATCATTATTGCCACAGCCACTGCGCTCGGCGGCGGGTCCGTACGCGATATCCTGCTTGGCCATTATCCACTCGGCTGGGTCAAAAACCCTGAGTACGTCATTATCGTGGCAACGGCAGCCGTACTCACCACGATTGTGGCTCCGGTGATGCCTCATCTGCGCCGCTTATTCCTCGTGCTTGATGCGCTTGGGCTGATTGTTTTTTCCATCATTGGTGCGCAAATCGCTCTCGATATGGGTGAAGGCCCGGTTATCGCCACCATTGCGGCGGTGATCACGGGCGTGTTTGGCGGGGTGCTGCGCGATATGTTCTGTAAACGTATCCCGCTGGTTTTCCAGAAGGAACTGTATGCCGGCATCTCCTTTGCCGCCGCAGTGCTGTATGTTGCCTTGCAGCACTATGTTACCAGTCACGATGTGGTGGTTATCTCCACGCTGCTGTTTGGTTTCACCGCGCGCATGCTCGCATTGCGCCTGAAGCTTGGCCTGCCCGTTTTTCATTACAAACACAATGCGCATTAATGTCAGAATGGGCAGGCGCCGGATTATCAGTTACTCGAATAGGTGTAGCCGTAGTGATGATAGCCGTAGCCGTAAGCGTTGCTTGCCCGCTTAATGACGCCGTTCAGGATCACCCCTTTGGTATTGACGCCGCTCTGCTCCAGGCGTTGTACGCAGATTAAAATCCACCAATGTGCTGTGCGGCCAGCCACCTCGCCAGCGCATCAATCTGCGGCTGATGCAGCCAGTCTACGATCTGACGGGCCTTCTCCTGTCCGGTACCCGGCAGCCTCCGCCACTCCGCTTCGCTTCGTTGAACCAGCGCCTGCCAGGAGCGATCCCCTGCCGCCTTCAGCGTTGACCGGGACAACGGTATTCCCATCGCGGCGATCCAGCGGATAAAAGGACGCTCCCGCGCCAGGTTAAACTGATGCCATAGCGCAGCGCCATGCGTTGCCGATATCCCCGGCGTCGCAGCGAGCTGCGCCTGCGTGAGCTGTAGCCAGGAGAAGAGATGCTCAAACCGATGCGCCTGATAGAGGTTACGCCACCCCGACTCGCCCATCCCTTTGATATCTAACGCCTGGCTGGAGCTTAGCCACGTCAGCCGGGCAAAAAATTGCTCCATGCATTCCGGGGAGGCGTAGAAACAGGTTAAGCCGTTGTAGTGCGATGAGGGCGGCTGTGGTTTATGGCGATCCACATTGCGCCATACCACCTTATCCAGCCGGGGAATACCTTGACCCGCCATGCTTACCAGCACCTGATCGCCGGGCGCAATATCCAGCATCTGCCAGCGGTTGACCGACCCCAGGCTCACGCGCTGTACACGTTTATCGTCGAGCATAAGCGGCTCAAGCTGCGCAATCGCCGTGATCCGCCCGGTACGGCCAACGGTAAAATGAATGGCTTTGACTTCCGTCACCTGGGCCACAGGACGATATTTCCACGCGATGACCCAGTTCCCTTCTCCCGGCAGCCACTGCTCACCCGGCGGCTCTGCCGAGGCGCGAACCACAATGCCATCCGTGGCAAAGGGTAACGAAGCCTTAAACCAGGCCGTCCGCTGCGCTTCCACGTCAGCCGCGTTTTTAACCGGCAAGGTATAACGCGCAGTCAGGGTAAAACCGGCCTTTGCCAGCGCGGAAAGGCGTGCTTTCATCATTTTTGGACCGTTCGGCCAGGCCCAGATAAAAATGCCTGTCTGCTTCAGCGCTGCGCGATCGGTCGCGCGCATCATCGCTCCCGCCACCTTCGCTCGCGCATTCATACCGCCCATCTGCTGTTGAATATGCCCCTCGCGAAGCAGAAAAAGTTCACCCTGCAATACGCTGTTGGCAAGCGGCCCGGACAGCGTTTGCGGGATAGCGGGGATCATTCGCGCCTGAGCCGTCCACTCTTCCCCCTGCAAACCGTCGCCGCGGCTGATGGCCTGCACCAGCCTGCCGTTTTTGTAGACCAGGGTGACCGCTACGCCATCCACCTTTGGCTGCACCCAGAGATCCTGCTGCGCGGCCATCCAGCGGCTAAGCGCCTGCTGGCTTTCTGCCTTATGCACGCCGGTATGGGCGAAGGGGTGCTTCACCGTCCCGCTGGCGGCAGGGAGATCGTCGTGCAGCGGCTCATCGTGAAAACAGCGCTGCCACTGTTTTAATCGGGCGTTAAGCCTGTCGTAAACGTCGTCGCTCACCTCGCTGCTGCCCTGCTTCCAGTAAGCGTCATTCCAGCGGGCCAGCTGCGCCTTCAGGGCCGCGATCTCCTGCCCGGCCTTCGACGGCGACCAGACCGGGCAGATTGCCATCGCCCCGCTGCTTAAGAAGAACATCAGTATGCTTATCCATCTCACCATTATCATCCCTCCCGGTTTTGCGAAGGGTATACCCTGCCGGGGAGCCGCAGACCAGCGGCAAAAAGGCATTTTACGAGCGTGCTTCAGCGCATTGTTTTTGTTGCAGCAAAAGGAGGGTAAAACCTGAAAACGGCACGCAAAATCAATAATCCAGGGGAAAAAGTGTGACAAAGGCTACGTCACACAGCGGCGACGTGTATAATAAGCCCGTATGTAGGACTTCTTCGTTACACATACAAAAGACTCTCATGGCTCAAGGCACGCTTTATATTGTTTCTGCCCCTAGTGGCGCGGGTAAATCCAGCCTTATTCAGGCACTGTTAAAAACCCAACCGTTGTACGATACGCAGGTTTCTGTTTCTCACACCACGCGGGCGCCGCGTCCGGGTGAAGTGCACGGTGAACACTATTTCTTTGTGAATCACGATGAATTCAGGGCGATGATTGGCAGAGACGCGTTTCTTGAACACGCAGAAGTTTTCGGTAACTACTACGGTACCTCGCGTGAAACCATTGAGCAGGTTCTGGCGACCGGCGTGAACGTGTTCCTGGATATCGACTGGCAGGGCGCGCAGCAAATTCGCAAGAAAATGCCTGATTCGCGCAGTATCTTTATTTTACCGCCATCGAAAGATGAGCTGGATCGCCGCCTGCGTGGCCGCGGCCAGGACAGCGAAGAAGTTATCGCAAAGCGTATGGCGCAGGCTGTTGCAGAAATGAGCCATTACGCGGAATATGATTACCTTATTGTGAATGATGATTTTGATGCCGCGCTAAGCGATCTCAAAACAATCCTTCGCGCAGAACGTCTGCGTATGAGCCGCCAGAAGCAGCGACATGACGCATTAATCACCAAACTGTTGGCAGACTGAACCCACTTTCAGTATCATGCCCAGTCATTTCTTCACCTGTGGAGCATTTTAAGTATGGCACGCGTAACTGTTCAGGACGCTGTAGAGAAAATTGGTAACCGTTTTGACCTGGTGCTGGTCGCCGCGCGTCGCGCTCGTCAGATGCAGGTAGGCGGTAAAGATCCGCTGGTACCGGAAGAAAACGATAAAACCACCGTTATTGCACTTCGCGAAATCGAAGAAGGTCTGATCAACAACCAGATCCTCGACGTGCGTGAGCGCCAGGAGCAGCAAGAGCAGGAAGCCGCTGAATTACAAGCTGTTACCGCTATTGCTGAAGGTCGTCGTTAATTAAACCTGCGGGTCGCCCTTGTATCTGTTTGAAAGCCTGAATCAACTGATTCAAACCTACCTGCCTGAAGACCAGATTAAGCGTCTTCAGCAGGCGTATCTCGTTGCACGTGACGCTCACGAGGGCCAGACACGTTCAAGCGGTGAACCTTACATCACGCACCCGGTAGCGGTAGCCTGTATTCTGGCCGAGATGAAACTCGACTACGAAACGCTGATGGCCGCCCTGCTGCATGACGTGATCGAAGATACCCCTGCCACCTACCAGGATATGGAACAGCTGTTTGGCAAAAGCGTTGCCGAGCTGGTGGAAGGGGTCTCTAAGCTTGATAAGCTGAAATTCCGCGACAAGAAAGAGGCGCAAGCCGAAAACTTTCGCAAGATGATCATGGCGATGGTGCAGGATATCCGCGTCATTCTCATCAAACTTGCTGACCGCACCCACAATATGCGCACGCTGGGCTCACTTCGCCCGGATAAACGTCGCCGCATCGCCCGTGAAACCCTCGAAATCTACAGTCCGCTGGCGCACCGTTTAGGGATACATCACATTAAAACCGAGCTGGAAGAGCTGGGTTTTGAGGCGTTGTACCCGAACCGCTATCGCGTGATTAAAGAGGTGGTGAAAGCCGCTCGCGGCAACCGTAAAGAGATGATTCAAAAGATCCTCTCTGAAATCGAAGGGCGTTTGCAGGAAGCCGGTATACCGTGCCGCGTGAGCGGTCGCGAAAAGCATTTGTACTCTATCTACTGCAAAATGGTGCTTAAAGAGCAGCGTTTTCACTCAATCATGGATATTTACGCGTTTCGCGTGATCGTCCATGACTCAGACACCTGCTATCGCGTGCTGGGGCAGATGCACAGCCTGTACAAGCCACGTCCGGGGCGCGTCAAAGATTACATCGCCATTCCAAAAGCGAACGGATATCAATCTTTGCACACCTCCATGATTGGCCCGCACGGTGTCCCTGTTGAGGTGCAAATTCGTACCGAAGACATGGATCAAATGGCAGAGATGGGTGTCGCGGCGCACTGGGCCTATAAAGAGCACGGTGGCGAAAGCAGCACTACCGCGCAAATCCGCGCCCAACGCTGGATGCAGAGCCTGCTGGAGCTGCAACAGAGTGCAGGTAGCTCGTTTGAATTTATCGAGAGCGTTAAATCCGATCTCTTCCCGGATGAGATTTACGTTTTCACGCCGGAAGGGCGCATTGTCGAACTGCCTGCGGGCGCGACACCGGTCGACTTCGCGTACGCCGTGCATACCGATATCGGCCATGCCTGCGTAGGTGCCCGCGTCGACAGACAGCCTTACCCGCTCTCCCAGCCGCTCTTCAGCGGACAGACGGTAGAAATTATTACCGCGCCGGGCGCACGGCCTAACGCCGCCTGGCTGAACTTTGTCGTGAGCTCAAAAGCGCGCGCAAAAATCCGCCAGCTGCTGAAAAACCTCAAGCGCGACGACTCCGTCAGCCTGGGGCGCCGTCTGCTCAATCACGCGCTGGGTGGCAGCCGCAAACTGGCTGAAATCCCGCCAGAGAACATTCAGCATGAACTGGAGCGTATGAAGCTCGCCTCGCTGGATGACCTGCTGGCTGAGATTGGCCTCGGCAACGCCATGAGCGTGGTCGTGGCGAAGAACCTGCAACAGGGCGAAACGACAGCCGTTCCAGCTAACGCACAAAATCATGGTCACCTGCCGATCAAAGGCGCTGACGGGGTGCTCATCACCTTCGCCAAATGCTGCCGTCCTATCCCGGGCGACCCGATTATTGCGCACGTCAGCCCAGGTAAAGGGCTGGTGATCCACCACGAATCCTGCCGCAACATCCGTGGCTACCAGAAAGAGCCTGAGAAGTTCATGGCGGTCGAGTGGGATAAAGAGACGGCGCAGGAATTTATTACTGAAATCAAGGTGGATATGTTTAACCACCAGGGTGCACTGGCGAACCTGACGGCAGCAATCAACACGGCCTCGTCCAACATTCAGAGCCTGAATACGGAAGAAAAAGATGGCCGCGTTTACAGCGCCTTTATTCGCCTGACCGCCCGTGACCGCGTGCATCTGGCGAATATTATGCGCAAGATCCGCGTGATGCCGGACGTCATTAAAGTCACCCGAAACCGAAACTAGCATTATGAATTCAAAACGTTACGAGCGAATCTGCGAAATGCTCGCCAGGCGTCAGCCTGATCTGACGGTCTGCATGGAGCAGGTCCATAAACCTCATAACGTCTCTGCTATCGTCCGCACCGCAGATGCCGTCGGCGTGCATGAAGTACACGCCGTCTGGCCGGGCGCACGTATGCGTACCATGGCCTCCACCGCCGCAGGCAGCAACAGCTGGGTATCCGTTAAAACGCACCAGAGCATTGGTGAAGCGGTCTCGCACCTGAAAGGGCGTGGTATGCAGGTTCTGGCAACCAACCTCTCTGCTAAAGCCGTGGATTTCCGTGAGATCGACTATACCCGTCCAACCTGTATTTTAATGGGCCAGGAGAAAACGGGGATCACGCAGGAAGCTCTGGAACTGGCCGATCGGGACATCATCATTCCGATGATCGGCATGGTCCAGTCGCTCAACGTGTCGGTCGCCTCTGCGCTGATTTTGTACGAAGCGCAGCGCCAGCGTCAGAACGCCGGCATGTACGAGCGCAGCAACAGCATGCTGCCGGAAGATGAGCAGCAGCGCCTGCTGTTTGAAGGTGGCTATCCGGTGCTGGCTCGCGTTGCGAAGCAGAAGAAATTGCCTTACCCCCACGTCAACGCGCAGGGCGAAATTGAAGCCGATGCCGAGTGGTGGTCCACCATGCAGTACGCAGGGTAAAAGATGAAAGGCCGCCTGCTGGACGCCATACCGCTCAACAGCCTGACGGGCGTGGGTGCGGCACAAAGCAGTAAACTGGCCAAAATTGGCCTGCACACCGTGCAGGATCTCCTGCTCCACCTCCCCCTGCGTTACGAAGACCGCACCCAGCTTTATAAGATTGGCGATCTGCTGCCTGCCATCTACGCCACCGTTGAAGGGGAAGTGCTGAACTGCAACATCACCTTTGGCGGACGCAGGATGATGACCTGCCAGATCAGCGACGGGACCGGCATTCTTACCCTGCGCTTTTTCAACTTCAGCGCGGCGATGAAAAACAGCCTTGCCACGGGACGACGCGTGCTTGCGTACGGCGAAGCGAAACGTGGCAAATACGGCGCGGAGATGATCCACCCGGAATACCGCGTGCAGGGCGATCTTAGCTCACCTGAGCTACAGGAGACGCTCACGCCGGTCTATCCGACTACCGAGGGCATTAAGCAGGCAACGCTGCGCAAGCTCACCGACCAGGCGCTGGAGCTGCTCGATACCTGCGCCATTAACGAGCTGCTGCCACCGGAGCTGGCGCAGGGCATGATGAGCCTGCCGGAGGCGTTACGCACCCTGCACCGTCCACCGCCAACGCTTCAGCTTATTGATTTAGAAAGCGGTAAACACCCCGCTCAACGGCGTCTTATCCTTGAGGAATTACTGGCTCATAACCTGAGCATGCTGGCACTGCGCGCAGGTGCGCAGCGCTTCCACGCGCAGCCATTAAGCCAGCGCGATGAACTCAAGGATAAGCTGCTGGCCTCACTCCCGTTTAAACCCACCGGCGCACAGGCGCGGGTCACCGCCGAGATCGAACGCGATATGGCGCTTGACGTGCCGATGATGCGCCTGGTGCAGGGCGATGTCGGTTCCGGTAAAACGCTGGTCGCAGCGCTGGCCGCGTTACGCGCCATCGCCCACGGCAAGCAGGTGGCGCTAATGGCGCCGACGGAACTGCTGGCCGAGCAGCATGCCAACAATTTCCGTAACTGGTTCGCCCCGCTGGGCATCGAAGTGGGCTGGCTGGCCGGGAAGCAGAAGGGCAAAGCGCGCCTTGCGCAGCAGGAAGCCATTGCCAGCGGACAGGTGCAGATGATTGTCGGCACACACGCTATTTTCCAGGAACAGGTGCAGTTTAACGGCCTGGCGCTGGTCATTATCGACGAACAGCACCGCTTTGGTGTGCATCAGCGTCTGGCGCTGTGGGAGAAAGGTCTGCAACAGGGCTTCCATCCGCATCAGCTGATCATGACCGCCACGCCTATCCCGCGCACCCTGGCGATGACGGCCTATGCCGATCTGGATACCTCCACCATCGACGAACTGCCGCCGGGCCGTACGCCGGTGACCACGGTCGCCATTCCGGACACGCGCCGCAGCGACATTATTGACCGTGTGCGCAACGCCTGCACGCAGGAAGGCCGCCAGGCTTACTGGGTCTGTACCCTGATTGAAGAGTCTGAGCTGCTGGAAGCCCAGGCTGCCGAAGCCACGTGGGAAGAGCTGAAGCTCGCCCTGCCGGAG
Source organism: Enterobacter cloacae complex sp. I2 (assembly GCF_014896205.1). Taxonomy (NCBI): domain Bacteria; kingdom Pseudomonadati; phylum Pseudomonadota; class Gammaproteobacteria; order Enterobacterales; family Enterobacteriaceae; genus Enterobacter; species Enterobacter cloacae complex sp. I2. The sequence continues at coordinate 9,976 of NZ_JADBRA010000016.1, read as the reverse complement.
CTGAACGTTGGTCTGGTGCACGGGCGCATGAAGCCCGCCGAGAAGCAGGCGGTGATGCAGTCGTTCAAGCAGGGTGAGCTGCATTTGTTGGTCGCCACGACGGTCATTGAAGTGGGCGTGGACGTGCCAAACTCCAGCCTGATGATTATTGAGAACCCGGAGCGCCTGGGTCTTGCGCAACTCCACCAGCTGCGAGGCCGCGTAGGCCGTGGCGCGATCGCCTCTCACTGCGTTCTGCTTTACAAAGCCCCGCTGTCGAAAACCGCGCAGATGCGGTTGCAGGTCTTACGCGACAGCAATGACGGCTTCGTCATTGCGCAAAAAGATCTGGAGATCCGCGGCCCGGGCGAACTGCTGGGCACGCGTCAGACGGGTAACGCCGAATTTAAAGTGGCGGATTTGCTGCGCGATCAGGCCATGATCCCCGAAGTACAACGCCTTGCGCGCCATATTCATGAACGCTACCCCGAACAGGCGGCAGCGTTGATTGAACGCTGGATGCCGGAAACCGAGCGGTATTCCAACGCCTGACGGTCAGCCAAACATCGGCAGCATCAGGTAGAGCTTAATGACCAGCGCGTTGACGATATCAATGAAGAATGCGCCCACCATCGGCACCACCAGGAACGCCATGTGCGACGGGCCGAACCGTTCGGTGATCGCCTGCATGTTGGCGATGGCCGTTGGCGTTGCCCCCAGTCCAAACCCGCAGTGTCCTGCTGCCAGCACCGCCGCATCGTAGTTTTTGCCCATCATCCGCCAGGTGACAAAGATGGCATACAGCGCCATAAACACGGCCTGCACCGCCAGAATCGCCACCATCGGCAGCGCCAGCGAGGCGAGTTCCCACAGCTTGAGGCTCATCAGCGCCATCGCCAGGAACAGCGACAGGCTGACGTTCCCGAGCACGGACACCGCGCGTTCAAAGACGCGGTAGAAGCCCATCTGCGCCAGACCGTTACTCAGAATCACCCCGATAAACAGCACGCAGACAAAGGTTGGCAGTTCGAACGCCGTTCCCGCCAGCCATTGCGCAACGATTTTGCCCACGGTGAGGCAGATGGCAATCATGGCGATGGTTTCAATCATCACCAGCGAGGTGATGCTGCGGCCAACGTCCGGTTTTTCAAACGCGGTCGGGACCATTTCATCGTCTGGTCTGCCTTCCGGCGTGGTGGAGTGCTTCACCAGATAGCGCGCCACCGGGCCACCAATCAGGCCGCCAAGCACCAGACCAAAGGTCGCGCAGGCCATCGCCACTTCCGTTGCGTTTTCAAAGCCATAGCGTTCGATAAACAGCTTGCTCCACGCCGCGCCCGTTCCGTGGCCGCCTGACAGGGTAATCGACCCCGCCAGCAGGCCCATCAGCGGATCCAGCCCCAGCAGCGACGCCATACCAATGCCGATGGCGTTTTGCATCAGCAGCAGGCCCACCACGACAATCAGAAAAACGCCCAGCACCTTGCCGCCCGAACGCAGGCTTGCGAGGTTGGCGTTCAGGCCGATAGTGGCAAAGAAGGCCAGCATCAGCGGATCTTTCAGGGACATATCAAAATCGATTTCCCAGCCCATGCTTTTTTTCAGCACCAGCAGGGCCAGCGCCACCAGCAATCCACCGGCGACGGGTTCAGGAATGGTGTACTTTTTCAGAAAGGAAACACTGTGTACCAGCTTGCGACCAAGCAGAAGAACCAGCGTTGCGGCAACAAGGGTCGACAACGTATCGAGATGAATCATAGAAGGCTCCTGTTATGCGCGTGTTCCATACACACGCGGCGTTATCCTGGGCCGGGTGATGCTCGTCATGAGCCGCCGGCGCGAAAAGTGTAATTTTTTTTTCCTGTTGGTTGTAGAAAACCTGCTCACACCGGCAGATTTTCTCTCTTTTTTTTGCTGGCAATCGTTTGCTTTTACCGGGTGGTCAGCTAAAATGCCCGCTTTTCCACCGTGGGATTGCCGCCGATGTCTGTTAACACTCTGGAGTCTTCTGATGCGCAACCGATTGCGCAGAAGCAAAACAGCGAACTGATTTACCGCCTTGAAGATCGTCCCCCGCTGCCTCAAACCCTCTTTGCCGCCTGTCAGCACCTACTGGCGATGTTCGTGGCGGTCATCACGCCGGCGCTGCTGATTTGCCAGGCGCTGGGGTTACCGGCACAGGATACGCAGCACATCATCAGTATGTCTCTGTTCGCCTCCGGCGTGGCCTCCATCATTCAAATTAAAGCCTGGGGTCCGGTGGGATCGGGTTTGCTGTCGATTCAGGGCACCAGCTTTAACTTTGTGGCACCGCTGATCATGGGCGGTACGGCGCTGAAAACCGGCGGCGCGGACGTGCCGACCATGATGGCGGCGCTTTTCGGCACCCTGATGCTGGCAAGCTGCACGGAGATGATTATCTCCCGCGTTCTGCACCTGGCGCGCCGGGTGATCACCCCGCTGGTCTCCGGCGTGGTGGTGATGATTATCGGCCTGTCGCTGATTCAGGTAGGTCTGACCTCCATCGGGGGCGGCTACGCGGCAATGAGCGACCATACCTTTGGCGCCCCGAAAAACCTGCTGCTGGCAGGCGTAGTGCTGGCGATCATTATTCTGCTCAACCGCCAGCGTAACCCGTACCTGCGCGTTGCATCACTGGTGATCGCCATGGCGGCCGGTTACCTGCTGGCGTGGGCGCTGGGTATGCTGCCGGAAAACACCGCACCGACTAATAGCGCGCTGATTACCGTGCCAACGCCGCTCTACTACGGCCTGGGCATTGACTGGAGTCTGCTGCTGCCGCTGATGCTGGTCTTTATGATCACCTCGCTGGAAACCATCGGCGATATCACCGCCACCTCCGACGTTTCCGAGCAGCCGGTCTCTGGCCCGCTGTACATGAAACGCCTCAAAGGCGGCGTGCTGGCAAACGGGCTGAACTCGTTTGTCTCGGCGGTATTCAACACCTTCCCGAACTCCTGCTTTGGCCAGAACAACGGCGTGATCCAGCTGACCGGCGTGGCCAGCCGCTACGTGGGCTTCGTGGTGGCGCTGATGCTGGTCGTCCTCGGGCTGTTCCCGGCAGTGAGCGGGTTTGTGCAGCACATTCCTGAGCCGGTACTGGGCGGCGCGACGCTGGTCATGTTTGGCACCATTGCCGCCTCCGGCGTGCGTATCGTCTCCCGCGAGCCGCTGAACCGCCGCGCAATCATGATTATCGCGCTGTCGCTCGCCGTGGGTCTGGGCGTCTCCCAGCAGCCGATGATTTTGCAGTTTGCTCCGGACTGGGTGAAAAACCTGCTCTCTTCCGGCATCGCCGCGGGCGGTATTACCGCTATCGTGCTGAACCTCGTTTTCCCGCCTGAAAAGAACTGATCCCCCTCACGGCAGGCTGTCAATGCCTGCCGTGACACCTCTTTACACCATTCCCGCCTTGAGCATTGCGCATAAATCGTGCATAACTCCTTTATGTACGTTTCGCGGGAAGGAAGACCATGAAATTTATTGGAAAGCTGCTCATCTATCTTCTGGTAGCCCTGCTCATCGTAGTGCTCGCCTTTTATTTTCTGCTCCAGACCCGCTGGGGCGCATCGCAGGTCAGCAGCTGGATCACGGTGAATACCGATTACGAGCTCAACTTTGACCTGATGGATCACCGATTTTCATCCCCTTCTCACATCCTTCTGGAAAACGTCACCTTCGGACGAGATGGCAAACCGGCCACGCTGGTCGCTAAAAAGGTGGATATCGGTTTAAGCAGTCGCCAAATCACCGACCCGCTGCACATGGACGCCATCACCCTGTCCGACGGCACGCTGAACTTATCGTCGCAGACGGCGCCGCTGCCGTTCCAGGCCGACCGTCTGCAACTGAATAACATGGCCTTTAACAGCCCGAACACGGCGTGGGATCTCAGCGCGCAAAAGGTCACGGGCGGCGTCAGCCCGTGGCAGCCCGAGGCGGGAAACGTGCTGGGGAAAAACGCGCGCATTCAGATGAGCGCCGGCTCGCTCACGCTCAACGGCATACCGGCGAATAACGTGCTGATTCAGGGGCAGCTGAACGGCAATGAGGTGGTGCTTAACACCATTGGCGCCGATATGGGGCGCGGCTCCCTGACGGGCTCTGCCCAGCGTAATGCCGACGGCAGCTGGGTGATTGATACCCTGCGTCTGAATGAGATCCGCATGCAGAGCGACAAATCGCTGCTGGATTTCTTCGCCCCAATCGTCACCCTGCCTTCGTTACAGATTGGGCGGCTGGACGTGACCGATGCCCGTCTACAGGGGCCTGACTGGGCGGTAACCGACCTCGATCTCAGCCTGCGTAACCTCACCCTGAGTAAAGGTGACTGGCAGAGCCAGGAGGGACGGTTATCCATGAACGCCAGCGAGTTTATTTACGGCTCGCTGCACCTGTTTGATCCCATCATGAACGCGGAATTCTCGCCTCAGGGCATTGCACTGCGTCAGTTCACCTCCCGCTGGGAAGGGGGCATGGTGCGCACCTCAGGCAACTGGCTGCGCGAGGGTCAGGCGCTGGTGCTGGATGACGTTGCCATTGCCGGGCTGGAATATACGCTTCCGGAAAACTGGAAAACGCTGTGGATGGATCCGCTCCCGGCATGGCTGAACAGCGTGACGCTGAAAAAATTTGGCCTGAGCCGCAACCTGGTGATCGACATCGATCCTGCTTTCCCGTGGCAGATCACCTCCCTTGACGGCTATGGCGCAAATCTGCGGCTGGCGAAAGATCGCAAATGGGGCATATGGGGCGGTAACGCAACCCTGAACGGCGCGGCAGCAACCTTTAACCGCGTCGACGTGCGACGCCCGTCGCTGGCGCTGAACGCCAACGCCGCGACGGTAAATATTACCGACCTGAGCGCCTTTACCGAGAAAGGGATCCTGGAAGCGACCGCCACCGTGTCACAGCTGCCCCAGCGGCAAACCACCGTGAGCCTGAACGGGCGCGGCGTACCGCTCAGCGTATTGCAGCAGTGGGGCTGGCCAGCGCTGCCGATTGCGGGGGACGGCAATATTCAGCTCACCGCCAGCGGCAGCGTGCAGGCGAATGCGCCACTGAAGCCGACGGTGAATGGGAAGCTGAGCGCGGTAAATATGGATAAACAGCAGGTGCAGCAGACAATGACCGGCGGCGTGGTGTCGGCGGTGGCTCCGGCACAGTAAAAAGCCGGGTGGCGGCTTCGCCTTACCCGGCCTACGAGGTTTTGGTTCCCTCTCCCACGGGAAGAGGGTTTGGGTGAGGGCATCAAACATCATAATTACCGTATGCCCGGTAAGCGAAGCGCCACCGGGCATTTTTACGGCTCAGAGGTGAACCACCACCTCATCCCCCTCCGCTTTCACCACCACGCCCCACTCGCTGCCCGCGTGTGAGCCGCCCTTCACGCCGCCGACCTTCTGCACGTTGCGCAAGCAGACGGACCAGTTACGCGCCTCGCCTGCGCCCGTAAAGGTGACGATGTCGCCCTGACGTGACGCCTTCAGCGTAAACATCACCGCGCCGTCCGCGGCCGGCACCTCGCTCACCGCCGTTGCGCCATCGCTCAGATTAAAGAGCTGGAAGGCTGTCCCCTCGTGCCACGCGTAGTCCGGCTTATGGTTATTGTTACCCAGCGCCAGCAGCGTGTTATCACGCACGTAGACCGGCAGGCTCATAAAATCGTGCTGCTGCTTATGCCAGCGGCTGCCCGCGATCTCGTCGTTGTGCCACAGGTGGGTCCAGCGGCCTTCCGGCAGGTAGAACTGCACGTCGCCCGCCTCGGAGAACACCGGAGCGACCATCAGGGCATCCCCCAGCATGTACTGACGGTCGAGGTAATCGCACGCCGGATCGTCCGGGAACTCCAGCATCATCGCGCGCAGCATCGGGGTGCCGAACTCGCGGGCCAGCGCCGCCTGACGGTACAGGTACGGCATCAGCTGACATTTCAGCTGCGTGAAGTGGCGCACCACGTCGCAGGACTCGTCATCGTACGCCCACGGCACGCGGTAGGATTTGCTGCCGTGCAGGCGGCTGTGGCTGGAGAACAGCCCGAACGCGCACCAGCGTTTATAGACGTGCGCCGGAGCGGTGTTTTCGAAACCGCCGATATCGTGGCTCCAGAACCCGAAGCCGGACAGGCCAATAGACAGCCCACCGCGCAGGCTTTCCGCCATCGATTCGTAGTTGGCGTAGCAGTCGCCGCCCCAGTGTACCGGGAACTGTTGCGCCCCGACGGATGCCGAGCGGGCAAAAAGCACAGCTTCCTCTTCACCCACCGTCTCTTTCAGCACGTTCCACACCAGCTCGTTATAAATGTAGGCGTAGTGGTTGTGCATCTTCTGCGGATCGGACCCGTCGAACCACTGGACGTCCGTCGGGATGCGCTCGCCGAAGTCGGTCTTGAAGCAGTCGACGCCGATATCCACCAGGCCTTTCAGCTTGTCGGCATACCACCGGCACGCGTCCGGGTTGGTGAAGTCATAAATCGCCAGCCCCGGCTGCCATTTGTCCCACTGCCAGAGGGAGCCGTCCGGACGCTTGAGCAGGTAGCCCTTCTCTTTCAGCTCCCGGAAGATCGGCGACTTCTGGCCGATATACGGGTTGATCCACACGCAGACCTTCAGCCCTTTCTCTTTCAGCCGGCGGATCATCCCTTTCGGATCCGGGAAGGTCACCGGGTCCCACTCGAAGTCGCACCACTGGAAGGCCTTCATCCAGAAGCAGTCAAAGTGGAACACGTGCAGCGGCAGGTCGCGTTCGGCCATGCCGTCGATAAAGCTGTTGACCGTCGCTTCATCGTAGTTGGTGGTGAACGAGGTGGTCAGCCACAGGCCGAACGACCACGCAGGCGGCAGCGCCGGACGCCCGGTGAACTGCGTATAGCGGTTGAGCACCGCTTTCGGCGTCGGGCCGTCGATCACGAAATACTCCAGATACTCCCCTTCCACGCTGAACTGCACTTTGGAGACTTTTTCAGAGCCGACTTCAAACGAGACGTTTTCCGGGTGATTCACCAGCACGCCGTAGCCGCGGTTGGTCAGGTAGAATGGGATATTTTTGTAGGACTGCTCGGTGCTGGTGCCGCCGTCGCGGTTCCATGTCTCGACCGTCTGGCCGTTGCGCACCAGGGCCGTAAAGCGCTCGCCCAGGCCGTAGACCGTTTCACCCACGCCGAGATCCAGCCGCTCGAACACGTAATTGCGGTCGGTGTTGGTATCCTGCACGTAACCGTTGTTTTTCAGCTGGCTGCCGGTAATGCGCTGGCCGTTGCGCAGGAAGTCCAGCGCCCAGAACTCGCCTTTGGTGACGCGCACGCTGACGCTGCCGCTTTTCAGCTCAGCAAACTCGGCGTTGTTTTCAATCTCGACCTTCACGTCTTTCAGAACGTTCAGCGGATAGTGCGGGCCGTTATTCAGCGCACCCTGGAAGTGCTCGATGCGCACCCCGACGATCCCTTCCTGCGGAGCAAACAGGCGCACCGTGAACATCAACGTGTCGAGCTGCCAGGTGCGTTCGCGCACGTCACGCGGCGCCACATACACCACCAGGTCATTGCCCTGCTGCTCCACGTCGAACACCTGAACCGGATACGTCACGTTCAGGCCCGGTTGAATAAGCCAGTTTCCATCACTGATTTTCATGCTTTCGTCCTCTTAGTTCTGCAATTCTTTACTGACCGGCAGGTTTTCAAAATCCTGCTGATTGCGGCGCGCGCCCTCCGCCAGCTCGCTCAGGATTTTGGTCAGGAAGGGGGTTTTCAGCGTGTAGTAGCGTTTGGCGATGATGGCGCTCAGCACGTAGCAGATCGCCGGCGCCAGCGTAAACAGGCCGATAATGATGCTGATGGTCGCGCTGTTCTGGGTTTTGGCCGCCGCGTCGTAGCCGCCGCCTGCCAGCATCCAGCCAATCATCGCTCCGCCCAGCGCCAGGCCGAGCTTCAGCACGAACAGCGTGCCCGCAAAGCTGATGCCGGTCAGGCGTTTGCCGTTGGTCCATTCGCCGTAGTCAACGGTATCGGACATCATCACCCACTGAATGGGCGTCACCAGCTGGTGCAGCACGCCGATGACAAAGATAAAGGCGAACATCAGCACGGTGGCATGCATCGGCACGAAGAACATCGCCACGCTGACCACCGCCAGCGCGGCGTTGGTCCACCAGAAGATGCTGACCTTGCACTTCCAGTCGGTGAGCGGTTTCGCCAGTGCGGAGCCAATCAGGTTGCCGACGCAGTAGGTGGTGAGGAACGCGACGAACACTTCCGGCGAGCCCATGATCCAGGTGCAGTAGTACATCATCGCGCCGCCGCGCACGCAGACGGCGAGAATGTTGAGGATGGTCAGCACGCCGACGATGCGCCACTGGTCGTTTTGCCAGATATCGCGCAGGTCTTCCCGCATGGAGGTGGTGCTTGGCGGCACCTGGATGCGCTCTTTGGTAGTAAAGAAGCAGAACGCCAGCATCAGGAACGCGACCACCGACAGCACGGCGATCCCGCCCTGGAAGCCGAACGCCTTATCGTCGCCGCCGATCAGGTTCACCAGCGGCATCATCAGCACCGTGGAGAGCATGCCGCCCGCCGTCGCCAGCACAAAGCGCCAGGACTGAAGGGAGATGCGCTGCGTCGGGTCGTTGGTGATCACCCCGCCCAGCGCGCAGTACGGGATGTTGACGACGGTATAAAGCAGGGTCAGCAGCGTGTAGGTGATAGCGGCGTAAACCATTTTGCCGTTGAGGCTGAGGTCCGGCGTGGTGTAGGCCAGCACGCAGACGATACCGAACGGAATGGCGCCGAACAAAATCCACGGGCGGAACTTGCCCCAGCGGCTGCGGGTGCGGTCGGCAATCAGCCCCATGCACGGGTCGGAGATCGCATCCAGCGCGCGCGCCAGCAGGAACATGGTGCCGACAAACCCGGCGGGAATACCAAAAATATCGGTGTAGAAAAACATCATATAAAGCATGACGTTATCAAAAATGATGTGGCTGGCGGCGTCTCCCATGCCGTAGCCAATCTTCTCTTTTACTGACAGGACTTCGCTCATCTTTTTATCCTTCACGCTGTAGGGGGCGCTGAGACCGGTTACCGTTTTTTAAACCATTGTTTCAGTAGCGGGTATTGCGTTTTCTGGTTAGCAGATTACGTTTCTTGTTTTTTGTGATCGGGATAAAGGTTGGTGAGCACAAAATGCTAACCTGAGGATTTTCTTAAGAATTAGCTGAAACAGGGGGGTTAAGGTCAAAAGAGCGGTGAAAAAAGTGGTGTGGGGTATGTGGTAAATGCCTGAAAGTAGCTATAATGCGCCCGCCTCCATGTAGCAATGCAGGCGCGGAAGATCGTCATCTCCGGTGAGGTGGCTGGACTTCAAATCCAGTTGGGGGCGCCAGCGTTCCCAGGCAGGTTCGACTCCTGTGATCTTCCGCCAAAAGTCTTACTCTATACGCTTTCATTATTCGACAGCAGTTAACATCATTTTTTTCTAACTAAAGGAATGGAATGTTGGATACTCAGAGAAATAAAAAAATAGGAATAATGCTTGGAAATGGTTTCACTATTGATTTAATACATAGAATAAATAGTTCTTCCAACATTGATCCATCAGATCTTTTCAAATATGGTGACCTTGTCAAATGGCCCGCAACTGGAGAGCCGGGATTTCTGTCTGCAAGGTATTGTCCAAACCTTTGGCGTTTAGGTGCAAGGCCGGGATTAAATCAAAAAGCTTCATACGAAATAATAGAGGAATTGATTACAGTAATCAATTTATATGCAACTCTTCCGTCAGAAACTTTAAAAAAGAAAAATCAATCAAATCCCAGCCCATTATCTAATATATACATATATGCCTACCAAGAATTGGTAGCATATTTAAGGGAGTTGTTTATATATTATAATTCGTTGATTAATGACGAGACACTCCGAAACATCCCATGGGGATGGCGTGATTATCTTACAAAACTCGATAAAGACCCAACCATAGAATCAGTC
>NZ_JADBRA010000015.1:0-144411 GCF_014896205.1 Enterobacter cloacae complex sp. I2 | reverse complement strand
GTTGGCGTTTGCTATCTTATTGCATGCGTGCTTTAACTTTTAAATATTCATGCGAGTTATTTATGTGAATGTATATATATCCAGAAAGAATGCGCGTGTCTTATTAATATCAAAATATCACTGTTGAATTCGCCAAAATAGAGCATTTTTTCTTGAATGCATTTAGAAGAAAAATTGATGCAATGGGTAACATTGATTATGAATTAATAAAAAATAGGCATTTTTCCGAAAAACGATGCATTGAACCCTTGAGAGTTTCTGTTGGCGGTAAGCGCGAAAAAACAGGGGAGTATTAGAGGCTATTCTGCCCATTGACCCGAAAGCGCTCTGGCATGATACCCCTGAATCATTGGGCTGCGAGACCGAAAGTGGCAGAAGAGAACGACGACAAAACAGAAGCCCCCACACCCCACCGACTTGAAAAAGCCCGTGAGGATGGGCAGATCCCCCGATCCAGAGAGCTGACGTCCCTGCTGATCCTGGTGGTCGGCGTGTGCATCATTTGGTGGGGCGGGGAGATGCTCGCCCGCAGACTGGCGGGCATGCTCTCTGCTGGCTTACGTTTCGATCACAGCATGGTCAATGACCCCAATCTGATCCTCATTCAAATCATCAATCTTGTGAAAAGCGCGATGATTGCCTTGCTGCCGCTGATCGTGGGCGTGGTCATCGTGGCGCTTGTATCCCCGGTCATGCTCGGTGGCCTGGTGTTCAGCGGTAAATCGCTGCAACCGAAATTCTCTAAGCTCAACCCGCTGCCCGGTATTGCAAAAATGTTTTCCGCGCAAACGGGCGCTGAGTTGCTCAAAGCCATTCTGAAATCGCTCCTTATGGGCGGGACAGCCGGGTTTTTCCTGTGGCACTACTGGCCTGAGATGATGCGCCTGATCAGCGAATCCCCCATGACGGCGATGAAAAACGCCCTGAATCTGGTCGGACTATGCTCGCTGCTGGTAGTGCTCAGCATTATTCCGATGGTGGCGTTCGACGTTATCTTCCAGATCTTTTCCCATATCAAGAAGCTGCGAATGTCGCGTCAGGACATCCGCGATGAATATAAACAGATGGAAGGCGACCCGCACGTCAAGGGCCGTATCCGCCAGATGCAGCGTGCTGCCGCGCGTCGTCGCATGATGGAAGATGTGCCGAAAGCCGATGTGATCGTCACTAACCCGACCCACTACTCCGTCGCGCTACAGTACGACGAAAACAAAATGAGCGCGCCGAAAGTGGTGGCGAAAGGGGCCGGGCTAATTGCGCTGCGCATTCGTGAAATCGCCACGGAAAACCGCGTGCCGATCCTTGAAGCACCGCCGCTGGCTCGTGCGCTGTACCGCCACGCGGAAATTGGACAACAGATCCCGGGCCAGCTCTATGCCGCTGTCGCAGAGGTGCTGGCCTGGGTGTGGCAACTGAAACGCTGGCGTTTAGCAGGCGGTCAACGACCTGTAAAACCTGAGAACCTTCCGGTGCCTGAAGCACTGGATTTTTTGAACGAGAAGGACACTGATGGCTAATCTGGTGGCAATGTTGCGCCTGCCCGGCAACCTGAAAACGACGCAATGGCAGATCCTTGCCGGACCGATTCTGATCCTGCTAATTTTGTCGATGATGGTGCTGCCGTTACCGGCATTTATCCTCGACCTGCTTTTCACCTTCAACATTGCGTTGTCCATCATGGTGCTGCTGGTGGCGATGTTTACCCAGCGCACGCTGGAGTTCGCCGCGTTTCCAACGATCCTGCTATTCACCACGCTGCTGCGCCTCGCGCTGAACGTTGCCTCCACGCGTATCATCCTGATGGAAGGGCACACCGGCGCGGCGGCGGCGGGCAAGGTGGTAGAAGCCTTCGGTCACTTCCTGGTGGGCGGCAACTTCGCCATCGGTATCGTGGTGTTCGTCATTCTGGTGATTATCAACTTTATGGTTATCACTAAAGGTGCAGGGCGTATCGCAGAAGTGGGCGCGCGCTTCGTGCTCGACGGGATGCCGGGCAAGCAGATGGCCATCGACGCCGATCTTAATGCCGGGCTGATCGCGGAAGATGAAGCGAAAAAACGCCGTGCCGAAGTGACCCAGGAGGCCGATTTCTACGGCTCGATGGACGGTGCGAGTAAGTTTGTACGCGGTGATGCCATCGCGGGCATTCTGATTATGGTGATTAACGTCGTCGGCGGCCTGCTCGTCGGCGTGCTGCAACACGGAATGGACATGGGCCACGCGGCGGAAAGCTATACGCTGCTGACCATCGGTGACGGTCTGGTCGCGCAGATCCCGGCGCTGGTGATCTCCACCGCGGCGGGTGTGATCGTGACTCGCGTCAGCACCGACCAGGACGTTGGCGAGCAGATGGTGGGACAGCTGTTCAGCAACCCGCGCGTTATGCTGCTCTCCGCGGCGGTGCTGGGCTTGCTCGGGCTGGTGCCGGGCATGCCAAACCTGGTGTTCCTGCTGTTTACCGCTGGACTGCTGGGGCTTGCCTGGTGGATGCGTGGCCGTGAAACCCAGCCAGCGGCAGAGCCGGCGCCGGTCAAAATGCCTGAGAACACCCAGGCGGTAGAAGCGACCTGGAACGACGTTCAGCTTGAGGATTCGCTGGGGATGGAGGTGGGCTACCGCCTGATCCCGATGGTGGATTTCCAGCAGGATGGTGAACTGCTGGGCCGTATCCGCAGCATTCGTAAAAAATTCGCCCAGGACATGGGCTTCCTGCCGCCGGTGGTTCATATCCGTGACAACATGGATCTGCCGCCCGCACGCTATCGCATCCTGATGAAAGGGGTGGAAATCGGCAGCGGCGACGCGTACCCCGGCCGCTGGCTGGCGATTAACCCCGGCACCGCCGCAGGCACGCTGCCGGGCGAGCAGACGACCGATCCGGCCTTTGGTCTGGCCGCTATCTGGATCGAAAGCGCGCTGAAAGAGCAGGCGCAGATTCAGGGTTACACGGTCGTTGAGGCCAGTACCGTGGTGGCGACGCACCTTAACCACTTGATTGGTCAGTTCTCTGCGGAGCTGTTTGGACGTCAGGAGGCGCAGCAGCTGCTTGACCGCGTAACGCAGGAGATGCCGAAGCTGACCGAAGATTTAGTCCCGGGCGTGCTGACCTTAACCACGCTGCATAAAGTGCTGCAAAACCTGCTCGACGAGAAGGTGCCTATCCGCGATATGCGTACCATCCTCGAAACGCTGGCCGAGCATGCGCCGCTGCAAAGCGATCCGCACGAGCTGACGGCGGTAGTGCGCGTAGCGCTCGGACGCGCCATTACCCAGCAGTGGTTCCCGGGAACCGGCGAAGTGCAGGTAATTGGCCTCGACACGCCGCTTGAACGTCTGCTGCTACAGGCCCTACAGGGCGGTGGCGGACTGGAGCCAGGCCTGGCGGACAGATTACTGGCGCAAACTCAGGAGGCGCTGGCGCGTCAGGAGATGCTGGGCGCGCCGCCGGTGCTGCTGGTGAATCATGCGCTGCGTCCGCTGCTGTCGCGCTTCCTGCGCCGGAGCCTGAACCAGCTGGTGGTCCTGTCGAACATGGAGCTGTCCGATAACCGCAATATCCGCATGACGGCGACCATCGGAGGAAAATAATGCGTAAGTGGCTGTGGATCTTACTTTTTCCGCTGGCGGCGCAGGCCGCAGGCGAGGGGGCATGGCAGGCCAGCAGTATCGGCTTAACGCTCAACCATCGGGGGGAGGCGATCTCCTCCCGTCCGCTGTCGGCCTCTGAGCCCGTTTCCGGGCAGATGACGCTGGTGGCCTGGAATTACACATTGACGGGCCCTACGCCGGCCGGGTTACGGGTACGGCTGTGCTCGCTGACCCGCTGCGCGGAAATCGAGGGGCAGAATGGCACAACCCAGGCCTTAAACGGGGTGTCTGCTCAGGAACCTTTACGCTTTATCTGGGAAGTGCCGGGCGGTGGACGCCTGATCCCGGCGCTTAAAATTCAGCGCAACGAGGTGCTCGTCAACTACCGCTAACTGCCCGCCTTTTCGCCAGTCTTCAGGCATTTCTGAAGGCTGGCTCGCAAAATTGACCTTCCATTTTGATGCAAAAGAAACGCTGTTTTATAAATCAGTGACACGCGTAACGACACTCTTTGCATTTTTGCCATTTGCCACCCGGTGATGGCAGAAACAGAAAGGTTTCACCAGGTCGATACTTTTACTGTAGCCGTGTAAAAACTCCCGGACGAGGTTTGCTTACAGGGAGTCTCCCAAAACTGATTAGGGTTGACGGCAATGAAAACACGAAAAATTGGACTCGCAAATTATCTTGCTTACGGGTCAGGGGACTTCCTCGGGGCGGGGACTACCGCCCTGACGGCCGCCTGGCTTTTGTATTTTTATACCACCTTCTGTGGACTCACACCGATTGAAGCAACCTTTATCTTCGCCGCCGCAAGGGTGCTGGATGCGGTTGTCAGCCCGTTAATGGGCTTTTTAACCGATAACTTTGGTACCACCTGGTTGGGTAAGCGTTTTGGCCGTCGTAAGTTCTTTATTCTGCTCGGTATTCCCTGCGTGTTCAGCTATTCGCTGATGTGGGTAGGGGACATGAGCTTCTGGTACTACCTGCTGACTTATCTGATCTTCGATATCGTCTACACCATGATCCTGGTGCCGTACGAAACGCTGGTGCCGGAGATGACGGACGATTTCAAACAGAAAACCAAATTCTCCGGGGCGCGTATCTCCATGGCGCAGATGTCTGCCATTCTCGCCTCCTTCCTGCCGGGGATCCTGCTCACGCAATTTGGTAAAGACAACGCGATCTCCTTCTTCTATGCCAGCCTGGTCTTCTCCGTACTGTGCGCCCTGATGCTCACATTTGTCTGGTTCTTTACCTGGGAACGTCCGCGTGAAGAGTGGTCTGAAGCGGCCCTGCGTGCCGAAGAAGAGAAGAAAAAGCTGACCCTGGGCCAGAGCCTGAATCGTCTTTTTGTCGAATTAAGTTCAACGCTGCGTATCAAGATTTTCCGCCAGCACCTGGGCATGTACCTCGGCGGCTATATTGCTCAGGACGTGTTCAACGCCGTCTTCACCTATTACGTGGTGTTTGTGCTGATGCAGGAAGCGTCGATGGCGTCCAACCTGCTGGGCACGATGGCCATCTTCCAGTTCCTCGCCGTGATCGGGATGATCCCGCTGTGCATTCGCTTCGGACCTGCACCGTCTTACCGCATGGTGGTCGTGCTGTTTGGCCTGGCTTCGCTCTCTTACGCGGTGCTTTACTACGCGGGCCTGAGCGACGTATACGCTCTGCTGTTGCTGATCTCTGCAATTGCCGGTCTTGGCCGCGGCGGTATCAACTATGTACCGTGGAATACCTACACCTACATTGCTGACGTGGACGAAGTGATCACCGGTCAGCGTCGCGAAGGGATCTTCGCGGGCATCATGACCCTGACCCGTAAAGCGTCTCAGGCCGGCGCGGTGATGCTGGTGGGTATCGTGATGCAGATGTCCGGCTTTGTCAGCGGTCAGAAAGTACAGCCTGCGGAAGTGAGCCATACCATTCTGATGATCCTGAGCGTGGGCACCATTCTGGTGCTGTTCTGCGGCTTCCTGGTCTCCCTGCGCTTCAGGCTCAATTTACAAACCCACAGCACCCTGCGCGAAGAGACCGCGAAAATGCGCGAGTCCGGCCATGCGATGCCGGAGGCGGCGACCCCGCAGGCGCGCGCCACCGTGGAGATGCTGGCCGGTATGCCGTATGAATCCCTGTGGGGCAACAACAATATCGGTTATCTGAATCGCAATAAGCCCGCGGCCCCTTCGCTGAAGGATCGTGCGGTACTGAATTCGACATACAACAGAGGTTAAGATGATGAAAGTTTGGCCTGTCAAACATAGCCCGCTACTGCGTCAGCCTGAGCGCTTTATCGCCAGGGATGAGCTGAAATCGCTCATTCAGAAGGTGACGCATAACCTGGTCAATATCCACGACAAAACGGGTGAGTTTTTGCTGCGGCTGGACGACGGGCGCGTGATCGACACCAAAGGCTGGGCCGGATGGGAGTGGACGCACGGCGTCGGTTTGTACGGTATCTGGCAGTATTACTGCCAGACCGGTGACGCAGGCATGTGCGAGATTATCGACAGCTGGTTTGCTGACCGTTTCGCAGAGGGCGCAACCACCAAAAACGTGAACACCATGTCGCCGTTCCTGACGCTGGCGTACCGCTACGAAGAGACCAAAAACCCGGCCTGGCTACCGTGGCTGGAAAGCTGGGCAGAGTGGGCGATGAACGAGATGCCGCGCACCGAACATGGGGGCATGCAGCACATCACGCTGGCAGAAGAGAACCATCAGCAGATGTGGGACGACACGCTGATGATGACGGTACTGCCGCTGGCGAAAATCGGCAGGCTGCTGAACAAGCCGGAGTACGTAGAGGAGGCGATCTATCAGTTCCTGCTCCACGTGCAGAACCTGATGGACCGGGAGACGGGGCTGTGGTTCCACGGCTGGAATTACGAAGGTAATCACAACTTTGCCCGGGCCCGCTGGGCGCGCGGCAATAGCTGGCTGACCATCGTGATCCCGGACTTCCTTGAGCTGGTGGATCTGCCGGAAAACAACGCCGTTCGTCGCTATCTGGTGCAGGTGCTGAATGCGCAGATCGCCGCGCTGGCAAAATGTCAGGACGAGAGCGGGTTGTGGTATACGCTGCTTGACGATCCTGATTCTTATCTTGAGGCGTCGGCCACGGCAGGGTTTGCCTACGGTATCCTGAAGGCCGTGCGCAAGCGTTATGTCGGCGCAGAGTACGCTGAGGTGGCGGAGAAAGCGATTCGCGGTATTGTGCAAAATATCTCGCCGGAAGGGGAGCTGCTGCAAACCTCGTTCGGGACGGGAATGGGCAGCGATCTTGATTTTTATCGTCAAATACCGCTGACGTCGATGCCGTATGGCCAGGCAATGGCGATTCTGTGCCTGACGGAGTATTTACGCAAATATTTCTGACGGCTGCTTAATAATTTCATTACTGCAAAGCCCCTCTTTAAAGGGGCTTTTTTTTATAATAACGGCGGGTAAATATAATACGCCATCAATATGATATTCTGCTTGTATTTATGACGTGAATAATAGGCTTAAAATAAATTCAGGCTATTATTAAAATGTGATTCTCTTCACAAAATGCATGCCGTATTTATCCTATTTTTTAATTGCATTAAGATTCTTCCAATACACATTTAAGGAGTGATGCAATGGAAAATGCAATGGGCAGTATTGTTATTAACCCTTCTGTAAATATGCATGCCGATAAAATGTCGGATGAACATCTTCAAATGTTCGAATCGGTTTTCAATGATATCGACGGCGCGGGCTATACCCCGCTACTGTTTGTCGGTAGCCAGCTCGTGGCTGGCCAGCTGCATACCTTTATTGCGCTTCGCCGTTTCATGCATGCAAAGGGACAAGAAAAATCACTGGTTAAGGTCATTATTTTTCAAAGTCTGAACAATGAGTTGGCTATCCATTCGATCTCAGAATTCTAATCATTTTATTTACGGATAATTATTTAAACTGAAAAGGAAATCATTATGTGGAAATCAGCGAAAAGAGATGAATTTATTCCGTTGGACGCGCCTGTAGCCGGTTATGAAATTGGGGTGCCAGGTATCAAAGGACCTTCACCGCTGTTTATTATTCGCGCAAAACTGAATAATGGTATTCATCCGGGTAAATGGGTGTTCGGCAATACGGCCTGGGTCCCATGGGGAGGGAGCGAGCACCTGTGTAATGAATTTGAAATTTACGTGGGCGCGTTAAAATGGGTAGACGTTAAGGGGAAAAATTTCCCACCGAATGTGGTTGAGGCGGGGCATGAAGCCAATGGTGCTAAGCTCTACGTTGCACGTGCAAAATTCGATAATGGCCTGTTTGTTGGTAAAGCAGGAAGCCACCTCAGCAGAGGATGCTGCATCGGCTATAACGGCAGAGAGTATGAATTAGATACCTTCCAGGTGCTCGTTCACGACTAACCGCAATCAGCCATAAAAAAACCCGGCGACCGCCGGGTTTCTTTTTTACATACGTTCTACGGTTTCGATACCCAGGGTCTCCAGACCCAGCTTCAGGGTTTTCGCCGTCAACTGCGCCAGCTTCAGGCGGCTGTTACGCACCGCTTCGCTCTCGGCAGAGAGGATAGGACAGTGTTCGTAGAAGCCAGAGAACAGACCGGCCAGATCGTACAGGTAAGCACACATAACGTGCGGCGTACCGTCACGGGCGACCACGGAGAGCGTCTCTTCGAACTGAAGCAGACGTGCGGCCAGCTGTGCTTCCCGGTCTTCGGTAATGGTCACCGGGGCGTTCGCCAGCACGCTTTCGTCGATATTCGCTTTACGGAAGACGGAGAGCACGCGGGTGTAGGCATACTGCATGTAAGGCGCCGTGTTGCCTTCAAATGCCAGCATGTTGTCCCAGTCGAAGATATAGTCGGTGGTACGGTTCTTGGAGAGATCCGCGTATTTCACCGCACCGATACCCACGGCGTTAGCCAGTTTTTCCAGCTCGTCAGCAGGCATATCCGGATTCTTCTCGGCCACCAGGCGACGCGCGCGTTCCAGCGCTTCATCCAGCAGATCGGAAAGCTTCACGGTGCCGCCCGCACGGGTTTTGAATGGCTTACCGTCTTTACCCAGCATCATGCCGAACATGTGGTGTTCCAGCGGCACGCAATCCGGTACGTAGCCCGCTTTACGCACGATCGTCCACGCCTGCATCAGGTGCTGGTGCTGACGGGAGTCGATGTAATACAGCACGCGGTCCGCATGCAGGGTTTCATAGCGGTATTTCGCACAGGCGATATCGGTGGTGGTGTACAGATAGCCGCCATCCTTTTTCTGGATGATGACGCCCATCGGTTCGCCTTCCTTGTTTTTGTACTCATCAAGGAATACCACCGTTGCGCCTTCGCTTTCTACCGCCAGATGTTTGGCTTTCAGGTCCGCCACAATGCCTGGCAGCATCGGGTTATACAGGCTTTCACCCATCACGTCGTCGCGGGTCAGGGTCACGTTCAGACGGTTATAGGTGAGCTGGTTCTGGGACATAGTGATGTCCACCAGCTTGCGCCACATCTCGAGGAAGTACGGGTCGCCCCCCTGGAGTTTCACCACGTAGCTGCGCGCGCGCTCGGCGAAGGCTTCGTCTTCGTCATAGTGTTTTTTGGCTTCACGGTAGAACCCCTCCAGGTCCGCCAGCGCCATTTCGCCCGCATTTTCCTGCTGCTGTTTTTCCAGATACGCGATCAGCATGCCGAACTGAGTGCCCCAGTCGCCTACGTGGTTAGCGCGGATCACCTTGTGCCCCAGGAATTCCAGGGTTCGTACGGCGGCATCACCAATGATGGTGGAGCGCAGGTGGCCGACGTGCATCTCTTTCGCCACGTTTGGCGCAGAGTAGTCAACCACCACGGTCTGCGGCTCTGGCTGAGTCACGCCCAGACGGTCAGACTTCAGCGCCGCGTCAACGTGGCTTGCCAGGAACGCAGGCTCAAGGAAAATGTTGATAAACCCCGGACCGGCGATTTCGGTTTTGCTGGCGATGCCGGTGAGATCCAGATGCGTCAGTACCTGCTCAGCGAGCTGTCGCGGCGGCATGCCCAGTTTTTTAGCCACTGCCATCACGCCATTAGCCTGATAGTCGCCAAACTGTACTTTTGCTGACTGACGAACCTGTGGTTCGCAATCCGCAGGCGCGCCTGCGGCAATCAGTGCCTGACTGACTTTTTCTGAGAGAAGAGCCTGAATATTCACCTGGATACCTTACATTTTTGATGCGGGTAAAAACGCCCGCGCCAGTTTAAGAATTTAGGGCGGGAGTATACTGCAAATGCCTTCGGGCGTCAGCCCTGCCGGGGCCGAAGATTGTTCAGAATCCAGGCGAAGACGGTGTGCATAAACATGCAGTCGAAAAAACCGTGATTCTGCGGTTGGTCGAATGGGGGCAACAGAGTAAATTAGCGGCTTTGCGACACGAGACGAGACTGACCTATGGCGAACTGGCACACCCTTGACGAACTGCATGATATTTCCGCAGATTTACCACGCTTCACCCAGGCGTTCACAGAACTTGCCACCCGTCTCGGGCTGGATATCGCGCCGCTTGACGCCGATCACATTGCTTTGCGCTGCCACCAGAACGCCACCGCCGAACGCTGGCGGCGTGGCTTTGAGCAGTGCGGCGAGCTGCTCTCAGAGAATATCATTAACGGCCGCCCGATTTGCCTGTTCAAACTTCACGAGCCGGTAAGTGTGGCCCACTGGCAATTCACCGTTGTTGAACTGCCCTGGCCGGGAGAAAAACGCTATCCACACGAAGGCTGGGAGCATATCGAAATTGTTCTGCCTGGGGAGCCAGAGACGCTGAACGCGCGTGCGCTGGCGCTGCTCTCTGACGAGGGCTTAAGCCAGCCGGGTATTTTTGTGAAAAGCAGCTCACCAAAAGGGGAGCGCGAACGTTTACCAAACCCTACGCTTGCCGTTACGGACGGGAAAGTGACGGTGAAATTCCATCCCTGGACTATCGAGCAGATCGTCGCCAGCGAAGCGTGAGCGTTGATCCAGACAGGAATCGGGCAACGTGCCACGATGGTGCGTTGAGCGAAATTTAAGGAGGAAGATATGGCGCTGCTGGAAATTTGTTGTTACAGCGTGGAGTGTGCCGTTACTGCGCAACGGCAGGGGGCCGATCGCATCGAGCTTTGCGCGGCACCGAAAGAAGGTGGATTAACCCCGTCCTCTGGCGTGCTGAAATCAGCGCGTGAGGCCATCACCATTCCGGTGCACCCGATTATTCGCCCGCGCGGGGGGGATTTTTGTTATACGGCGGGTGAGTTTAGCGCCATGCTTGAGGATATTGCCCTCGTCCGTGATTCAGGTTTCCCGGGGCTGGTGACCGGCGTGCTGGATGAAGACGGCAACGTCGATCTTCCGCGCATGCGCCAGGTTATGCGCGTTGCCCAGGGAATGGCGGTCACTTTTCATCGTGCGTTCGATATGTGTAAAGATCCGATGCAAGCCTTTGATACGCTGGCAGAACTGGGAGTGGCGCGCGTTCTGACGTCAGGCCAGCAGTCCTCGGCTGAAAAAGGACTGAAATTAATTACGGAACTAAAAGCACATTCCGGTGTTCCAATAATCATGGCGGGCGCGGGAGTACGCGCCAGCAATCTGGAACTGTTTTTAAACGCAGGGGTGGAAGAGCTGCACAGCTCGGCGGGTAAATGGATACCTTCGCCCATGCGTTATCGCAATACAGGGTTGTCAATGTCGACGGATGCTGAAGCGGATGAGTACTCGCGCTACGGTGTGGATGGAGAGTCGGTTGCGGTAATGAAATCGCTGATTGAACGTCATCACGTGTAGCAACGTACCGATTTTTACCGCGCATCATGTCGCCCAATATGATGCTTGCTTGTACCAGGCCCCTGCAATTTCAACAGGGGCCTTTTTTTGTCCTGTGCCCGGTGGCGCTGCGCTTACCGGGCCTACAAAAGCGAGAGTAGTCCGGGTAAGGCGTAGCCGCCACCCGGCTAAAAGATTACGGCTTGGTTGCAATCAACACCGCACGCATCGGGGCCGGATAACCTTCGATGGTTTTACTGTGATCGTCCGGGTCGAGGAACTGCTCCAGCGATTCGGTGATCATCCAGTCGGTGCGGCGCTGCTCCTCAATCGACGTCACGCACACATCGGCGATGCGCACATCGATAAAGCCACATTTTTCCAGCCAGTTCTTCAGTGCCAGCGCGGAAGGGATGAAGTAAACGTTGCGCATCTGCGCGTAGCGATCGCCCGGTACCAGAACCGCATGCTCATCGCCTTCGATAACCAGCGTTTCCAGCACCAGCTCACCGCCGCTGACCAGCTGATCTTTCAGCTGCCACAGATGCTCCAGCGGGGAACGACGGTGGTATAGCACGCCCATGGAGAATACGGTATCAAAGGCTTTCAGGGCCGGGAGTTGCTCGATGCCCAGCGGCAGCAGGTGCGCGCGCTGGTCGTTGCCGAGCAGCTTTCGCACGGCTTCAAACTGGCACAGGAACAGCTGCATCGGATCGATACCCACCGCCAGATGCGCGCCCGCGCCGATCATGCGCCACATGTGATAGCCGCTGCCGCAGCCCACGTCCAGAATGGTGCGCCCGGTCAGGTCGGAAAGGTGCGGCAGTACGCGATCCCACTTCCAGTCTGAGCGCCACTCGGTATTGATGTTCACGCCGTACAGCGAGAACGGCCCTTTGCGCCACGGCATCAGGTTACGCATCAGCGTTTCGATACGGTTAATCTGCCCGGTCGGGAGCGGCGCTTCGCTTTCTGCCGTCACGCTGTGCAGTAAATCCAGACGATGAGGCGTCAGTTCAGGCAGAAACTCCACGGCGTTTGACCACTGCTTCAGCAGGCCATGCTGCTGATCGCGCTGCCAGGTGGCAATTTGCGCAGGCAGGGTCTCCAGCCAGTGGGAGAGATGGTTTTTGGCAATCAGCTGATAGAAATTACCGAACTCGATCATGCTGCGTCTCCGGCCTTCAGCGCTACCAGAGAGCCAAAGTTAAAGCACTGGAACCACAGTTCACTGTGTTCGAATCCGGCTTTGTGCAGGCGCGCTTTGTGAGTTTCCACGGAGTCCGTCAGCATCACGTTCTCCAGCATGCTGCGCTTCTGGCTGATCTCCAGCTCGCTGTAGCCGTTAGCACGCTTGAAATCGTGGTGCATGTTAAACAGCAGCTCGCCTACGCTGGCGTCTTCAAAGCTGAATTTCTCGGAAAGCACCAGCGCGCCGCCCGGGTTGAGGCCTTGATAAATTTTATCCAGCAGCCGCTGACGATCGTCCGGCACCAGGAACTGCAAGGTAAAATTCAGTACCACCATCGAGGCGTTCTGGATGTCGATATCGCGGATATCGCCTTCTACTACCTCCACTGGCGTAGGGGCTTTATACGCGTCAATGTGTCGACGGCAGCGTTCAACCATAGCCGGAGAGTTATCGACGGCTACGATCTTGCAGCCTTCCTGATGAACGTTACGGCGGATGGACAACGTTGCCGCACCCAGCGAGCAGCCCAGGTCATAAACCTGCGTGCCGGGTTGAACGAAGCGTTCAGCCAGCATGCCGATCATGGAAATAATATTGGAATAACCTGGAACAGAGCGCTGGATCATATCCGGGAAGACTTCGGCTACCCGTTCATCAAAGGTCCAGTCGCCCAGGCTGGCGATAGGCGCGGAAAAAAGCGTGTCGCGATCTGACATAACGTAAAAATCCGGGAAAAATAAAGGGGCATATTGTGCGCTAACGGAAGGAGAAAACCAACTCCCACGGCATATACCAAAGGTTAGCCAGCACCATCAGCAAAAGCGAGCACCAGGTCGCGCTCATGCCGGAACGACGCCAGCGTATAAGGCGTTGGTGAAAACCGTAATAATGCATTAAGCGTCCGGCAATCAGCAGCAGCCCACAGACGTGCACCATCCAGGTTTCTGCGCCATCCATTTCCATTAACAGCAGTAAAATTAACGCGACGGGAATGTACTCGACCGCGTTGCCGTGGATGCGGATTGCGCTTTGCAGCTCAGAAAAGCCCCCGTCACCGTAGGAGACGCGGTACTGCATTCTCAGGCGCACAACATCAAATGAAAATTTAATCAGCAGTAATGCACCTAACACCGCATACAGCGCGCTGACCATACTAACTCCCTGTTTTTGGCAGATGGCACGTCTCTATGATAGGGGGTGATATCAGAAAAGAGAAGATTGTTGTGGGATGGAGGGGGCGGGGCCAACCGACGGAACCGCACGCTGCAAGGCCTGCCAGAGAGCATCGACCAGTTCAGGCGCCTGGGCAATATCCGGCGTATGTAAAAACAGGTACGGGGTGGTGGTCTGCTCCCATTTCGCGAGCGTTTGCAGCCAGACGGCGAACATCGCCTGGTTTTGCTGCATGTTATCGCTGCCGATAAACCGCACCATCGGGTTTTTGGCCGTCACGATCGCGTGGACGGGCACTTTCGGTTTTTTGCGCTGGGCATCAACAATGGCTTCGCTGTGCGGGATTGCGCTGTGCACGGGCCGGCTGTCGAGGATCGCCCGATTGACAGAGCGATCTAACAGACCGCGATTCAACGCTTTTTCCGCCTCGCCTTTAGCAAAGAATTCCGGATGCCTCACTTCCACGCCGTAGGTAAAGTCATGCGGCAACGCGTCGAGAAACTGCCAGAGAGCAGGCAGGTCGCGCGGGCCAAACGTGGCGGGAAGCTGGAGCCAGTACTGTCCAATCCGGCTGGCCAGAGGCGACATACGGGTGAAAAACTCGTGGGTTAAATCATCGCAGTTGCGCAGCGCGGCGTTGTGGGAGATGGTTGCCGGGAATTTAAAGCAAAAGCGAAAGTCGTCGGTGGTTTGCTCGCGCCAGCGTTCGACGATCTCCGCGCGTGGCAGGGCGTACAGCGTTGTATTGCCCTCCACGCAGTTAAAGTGTCGGGCATACTCTTCAAGGCTGGTAATACCCAGGCGCACCCATTTCGGGTGCGACCACTGGGGCAGGCCCACGTACATCATAGCGCGCTCAGGATCTCATCCGTGCTGCGCACGCGACCGATACGCGGGAAGATATGGGTCATGCTGCCCTGATGCTGGTCCGCAGAGGCTGCGCTGCACGCGTCTTCTGCGATGACCAGGTTAAAGCCCAGCTCCCAGGCGTTACGGGCGGTGGATTCCACACCGATGTTGGTGGAGATCCCGCACAGAATGATCGTGTCGATTCCGCGACGGCGCAGCTGAAGCTCCAGATCGGTGCCGTAGAAGGCGCCCCACTGGCGTTTGGTGACTTCAATATCGCTGTCGCGTTTACCGAGCGAGACCGGATACGTCCACCAGTTGTCCGGCAGCGCCTGCGCCGGGGCCTGAGCATCAACCGGCTGTTTTAACGCTTCGGCAAAATCAGCGGACCAGCCGACGCGCACCATGACCACCGGCGCACCGCTGGCACGGCATTTTTCCGCCAGACGCGCAGCGCGGCTTACGACATCGTCAGCGGTGTGCGGACCCCCGGCAAAAGGCAGGATCCCTTCCTGTAAATCAATGACCACAAGGGCGGTTTTGGTGGCATCAAGCGTCAACATTGTTACTCCAGTCAAATCAGTTGCTTTTCTACACCTTACGACGGTATGGCCTGTTATCGGTCGGATAATTTTGTTAATTTTTGTGAGAATAGGCAATAAGAGCACAGCAAACGCGCGTCAGGCCGTGCTTCGCTCTTATCGTCCGGCAGAATTTCCAGTATAATAGCCGCCTTTTTTCATCCAGTTGTGACATACAGAAAGCTGCGACATCGTAGCCTGCAAGACAGGCAACAATCAGCCTGCGGCTAATTAAGGGATATCTCATGCGTACAGAATATTGCGGGCAGCTGCGTCAGTCCCACGTCGGGCAGCAGGTTACCCTGTGTGGTTGGGTCAATCGTCGTCGCGATCTTGGTAGCCTTATCTTTATTGATATGCGTGACCGCGAAGGTATCGTTCAGGTGTTCTTCGATCCGGATCGCGCTGATGCGTTGAAGCTGGCTTCTGAGCTGCGTAATGAGTTCTGCATTCAGGTGACGGGCACCGTGCGTGCGCGTGACGAAAAAAACATCAACGCCGAGATGGCGACCGGCGCTATAGAAGTGCTGGCGTCCGATCTGGTGATTATCAACCGCGCGGAAGCGCTGCCGCTGGACTCCAACCACGTCAACACCGAAGAAGCGCGTCTGAAATACCGCTACCTGGATCTGCGTCGTCCGGAAATGGCTCAGCGCCTGAAAACCCGTGCGAAAATCACCAGCCTGGTGCGTCGCTTTATGGACGATCACGGTTTCCTCGATATTGAAACCCCGATGCTGACCAAAGCCACGCCGGAAGGCGCGCGCGATTACCTGGTGCCATCCCGCGTCCATAAAGGCAAATTCTATGCGCTGCCGCAGTCTCCGCAGCTGTTCAAACAGCTGCTGATGATGTCCGGCTTCGACCGCTACTACCAGATTGTAAAATGCTTCCGCGACGAAGACCTGCGCGCTGACCGTCAGCCAGAATTTACCCAGATCGATGTGGAAACCTCCTTCATGACCGCCGAGCAGGTGCGTGAAGTGATGGAAGCGCTGGTGCGTAGCCTGTGGAACGACGTCAAGGGCGTTGAGCTGGGCGATTTCCCGATCATGACCTTCGCGGAAGCCGAGCGTCGCTACGGTTCCGACAAACCAGATCTGCGTAACCCGATGGAGCTGGTGGACGTGGCTGACCTGGTTAAAGACGTGGAGTTCGCGGTCTTTGCTGGCCCGGCTAACGATCCGAAAGGCCGCGTGGCTGCCCTGCGCGTACCGGGCGGCGCGTCCTTAAGCCGTAAGCAGATTGACGACTACGGCAACTTCATCAAGATCTACGGCGCGAAAGGTCTGGCCTATATTAAAGTGACCGAGCGCGCGAAAGGTCTGGAAGGCATCACCAGCCCGGTGGCGAAATTCCTGAACGCGGACATCGTGGAAGCGATCCTTGAGCGCACCGGTGCCCAGGACGGCGACATGATCTTCTTCGGCGCAGACAACAAGAAAGTTGTTGCTGACGCAATGGGCGCGCTGCGTCTGAAGCTCGGTAAAGACCTGAACCTGACCGACGAAAGCAAATGGGCGCCGCTGTGGGTTATCGACTTCCCGATGTTTGAAGACGACGGTGAAGGCGGCCTGACCGCGATGCACCACCCGTTCACCTCGCCAAAAGACATGACGGCGGCGGAGCTGAAGGCAGCACCGGAAGATGCGGTAGCGAATGCCTACGATATGGTTATCAACGGCTACGAAGTGGGCGGCGGCTCCGTGCGTATTCACAGCGGTGAAATGCAGCAGACCGTGTTCGGCATTCTGGGCATCAACGAGCAGGAGCAGCGCGAGAAGTTTGGCTTCCTGCTGGACGCCCTGAAGTACGGTACGCCTCCGCACGCGGGTCTGGCCTTCGGTCTTGACCGTCTGACCATGCTGCTGACCGGCACCGACAACATCCGTGATGTTATCGCCTTCCCGAAAACCACCGCAGCGGCGTGTCTGATGACCGAAGCGCCAAGCTTTGCCAACCCGGCCGCGCTGGCCGAGCTGGGCATTGAGGTGGTGAAGAAGGAAGAGAAAAACTGATATGGCATACAAGCTTCCCGTTTCTGTCTTAGTTGTCATTTATGCCCTGGACACGAAGCGGGTGCTGATGTTGCAGCGGCGCGACGATCCTGATTTCTGGCAGTCGGTTACCGGCAGCCTGGAAGAGGGGGAGACCGCGCCGCAGGCCGCCGCGCGTGAAGTAAAGGAAGAGGTCGCCATTGATGTTGCTCGCGAGCAACTGACCCTGAAGGACTGTCAGCGCACGGTGGAGTTTGAAATTTTTAGCCATTTACGTCAT
This sequence comes from Enterobacter cloacae complex sp. I2, assembly GCF_014896205.1. Taxonomy (NCBI): domain Bacteria; kingdom Pseudomonadati; phylum Pseudomonadota; class Gammaproteobacteria; order Enterobacterales; family Enterobacteriaceae; genus Enterobacter; species Enterobacter cloacae complex sp. I2. The sequence goes on along the minus strand of NZ_JADBRA010000015.1, from coordinate 126,979 downwards.
CGCTATGCGCCGGGCATTGAGCGCAATACGGAATCGTGGTTCTGCCTTGCGCTTCCCCATGAGCGGGAGATCGTGTTCACTGAACATCTGACCTACCGCTGGGTCGATGCGGCGGATGCCGCCGCACTGACCAAGTCATGGAGCAACCGGCAGGCGATTGAAGAATTTGTAATTAACGCTGCCTGAGAAGGCGCGATTTTTGGAGAACTTTTTATGGCAGGTCATAGTAAGTGGGCCAACACCAAACACCGTAAAGCGGCACAGGATGCCAAGCGCGGTAAAATCTTTACCAAAATCATTCGTGAGCTGGTGACAGCGGCGCGTCTGGGCGGCGGCGATCCGGCCTCTAACCCGCGCCTGCGTGCGGCGGTGGATAAAGCCCTGTCCAACAACATGACGCGCGACACCCTGAACCGCGCCATCGCACGTGGCGTGGGCGGTGACGAAGACGCGAACATGGAAACTATCATTTATGAAGGTTACGGCCCTGGCGGTACGGCGGTAATGGTTGAATGTCTGTCTGACAACCGTAACCGTACCGTTGCGGAAGTGCGCCACGCGTTCACCAAAACCGGCGGTAACCTGGGCACTGACGGCTCCGTAGCTTACCTGTTCAGCAAAAAAGGCGTCATCTCCTTCGAGAAAGGCGACGAAGACGTCATCATGGAAGCGGCGCTGGAAGCAGGCGCGGAAGACGTGGTGACCTACGACGACGGTGCGATTGACGTTTACACCGCGTGGGAAGAGATGGGTGCCGTGCGCGATGCGCTGGAAGCGGCTGGCCTGAAGGCGGATAACGCTGAAGTGTCCATGATCCCGTCCACCAAAGCGGATATGGATGCGGAAACCGCGCCTAAGCTGCTGCGTCTGATCGACATGCTCGAAGATTGCGACGACGTACAGGAAGTGTATCACAACGGTGAAATCTCTGATGAGGTGGCTGCGACGCTGTAATGCGCCAGCCTGAACCGTTTACGGGAGACGCGTGATGTCGATTATCCTTGGGATTGACCCCGGCTCGCGCGTCACCGGCTATGGCGTTATCCGTCAGGTGGGACGCCAGCTAACCTACCTCGGCAGCGGCTGTATTCGCACTAAAGTGGACGATTTGCCGTCGCGCCTGAAGCTCATTTATGCGGGCGTGTCGGAGATTATCACCCAGTTCCAGCCGGACTATTTCGCCATCGAGCAGGTCTTTATGGCGAAGAACGCGGATTCGGCGTTAAAGCTCGGTCAGGCGCGCGGCGTGGCGATTGTTGCCGCCGTGAACCAGGACCTGCCGGTATTTGAGTACGCGGCCCGTCAGGTTAAACAGACGGTAGTGGGCATCGGTAGCGCGGAGAAAAGCCAGGTGCAGCATATGGTGCGCACCCTGCTGAAGCTTCCCGCAAACCCGCAGGCCGACGCCGCGGATGCGCTGGCGATTGCGATTACTCACTGCCACGTCAGCCAGAACGCGATGCAAATGAGCGAGTCGCGGCTCAATCTGGCGCGAGGCAGGTTACGATAATAAGAAATCAGGCTGGATGTTTATCCAGCCTTTTTTTATTATGTCGCCAGTTAACACTTTTCCAGAACGCAGGAGCGTCACGTGATAGGCAGACTCAGAGGCATCATCATTGAAAAGCAACCCCCGTTAGTGCTGCTGGAAGTAGGTGGCGTGGGCTATGAAGTCCATATGCCGATGACCTGCTTCTACGAGCTGCCCGACGCGGGCAAAGAGGCGATTGTTTTTACCCAGTTTGTCGTGCGTGAAGACGCTCAGCTGCTGTACGGCTTCAATAACAAACAGGAACGCACCCTGTTCCGTGAATTAATCAAAACCAACGGCGTCGGGCCGAAGCTGGCGCTGGCGATTTTATCCGGTATGTCAGCCCCGCAGTTTGTGAACGCCGTTGAGCGCGAAGATCCGGCTGCGTTGATTAAACTCCCGGGCATCGGCAAGAAAACCGCCGAGCGCCTTATCGTCGAGATGAAAGACCGCTTTAAAGGCCTGCATGGCGATCTGTTCACCCCGGCCGCCGATCTGGTGCTGACGTCACCGGGCGGGCCAGCGACGGATGACGATGCCGAACAGGAAGCGGTTGCCGCGCTGGTAGCGCTGGGATATAAACCTCAGGAGGCCAGCCGGATGGTGAGTAAAATTGCTAAACCGGACGCCAGCAGTGAAACCCTGATTCGTGAAGCGCTGCGCGCTGCATTGTGAGGTAAAGGATGATTGAAGCAGACCGCCTGGTATCGGCAGGCACCATTCAGCCAGATGACGTGGTGGATCGCGCGATCCGTCCAAAACTGCTGGATGAGTACATCGGCCAGCCGCAGGTTCGTTCCCAGATGGAGATTTTCATCCAGGCGGCAAAGCTGCGCGGCGATGCGCTCGATCACCTGCTGATTTTTGGTCCGCCAGGCTTAGGTAAAACCACCCTGGCAAACATCGTCGCCAACGAGATGGGCGTAAATTTGCGTACCACTTCCGGCCCGGTGCTGGAAAAAGCGGGCGATCTGGCGGCGATGCTGACCAACCTCGAACCGCACGACGTGCTGTTTATCGATGAAATCCACCGTCTGTCGCCGGTGGTGGAGGAAGTGCTCTATCCGGCAATGGAAGATTACCAGCTGGATATCATGATTGGCGAAGGGCCGGCGGCGCGCTCAATTAAAATCGATCTGCCGCCGTTTACCCTGATTGGCGCCACGACGCGCGCCGGGTCGTTGACCTCTCCGCTGCGCGACCGCTTTGGCATTGTCCAGCGTCTGGAGTTTTATCAGGTGCCCGATCTCCAGCACATTGTGGGCCGCAGCGCGCGCTACATGGGGCTGGATATGAGCGAAGAGGGGGCGTTTGAAGTGGCGAAGCGTTCCCGCGGTACGCCGCGTATTGCCAACCGCCTGCTGCGTCGCGTGCGTGACTTCGCTGAAGTGAAGCACGATGGCACCATTTCGGCTGAGATTGCCGCCCAGGCGCTGGACATGCTGAACGTGGATGCCGAAGGCTTTGACTATATGGACCGCAAGCTGCTGCTGGCGGTACTGGATAAGTTCTTTGGCGGGCCGGTAGGGCTGGATAACCTGGCGGCGGCGATTGGCGAAGAGCGTGAAACCATTGAGGACGTGCTGGAGCCGTATCTTATCCAGCAGGGCTTCTTACAGCGTACCCCGCGCGGTCGTATGGCGACGGTGCGAGCGTGGAATCATTTCGGGATAACGCCGCCGGCGATGCCTTAAATCATGCCGGGTGGCGGAACGTTTTTGTAGCCCCGGTAAGCGAAGCGCTACCGGGGACATGCTGACTACTGCGCGGTCTTTTTCATCATACTGAAAACAAACAATACCGCCGCGCTCAATACCACCGACGGTCCTGCCGGCGTGTCATAAAACGCCGAGAAGGTTAACCCGCCCGTCACGGCGATCATCCCGATAACCACCGCGATACCGGCCATTTGCTCTGGGGTACGTGCAAAACGGCGCGCTGTGGCGGCAGGGATAATCAGCAGCGACGTGATAATCAGTGCCCCGACAAACTTCATCGCCACGCCAATGGTTAATGCCGTGACCAGCATCAGCAGCAGCTTCACGCGCTGAAGCTTCACGCCGTCGACAAAGGCCAGATCCGGACTGACGGTCATCGCCAGCAAATTTCGCCACTGCCACAGCAGTATGCCCAGCACCACCACTACGCCAATGGCAATGGAAACCAGATCCTCTGGCGTAACGGCAAGCAGATCGCCAAACAGATAGGCCATCAGGTCAACGCGGATGTTTGACATCAGGCTCACCACCACCAGGCCCAGCGACAGGGCACTGTGCGCCATAATGCCGAGCAGGGTATCAATTGCGAGGTGAGGGCGTTTTTCCAGCCAGACCAGACCGGCGGCCAGCAGCAGCGTGACGACTATCACCGCATAGAACGGGTTCACGTCCAGCAGCAAACCAAACGCGACGCCCAGCAGGGAAGCATGGGCCAGCGTATCGCCGAAATAGGACATTCTGCGCCACACGACAAACGAGCCGAGTGGACCCGCGGCGCAGGCAAGCATAATCCCGGCCAGCCAGCCGGGCAGTAACAGTTCAATCATGAGTGTCCATTTCCCCGACGCAGGACAATTCGTCCCTGTAAATCATGGCGGTGATTGTGATTATGGCGATAAATGCCCAGCTGTTCGGCGCCACGATGGCCAAACATGGAGATAAATTCAGGATGCATTGACACCACTTCCGGCGTACCGGAACAGCAGATGTGGTGGTTCAGGCACAGCACTTCGTCGGTTTTCGCCATCACCAGATGCAGGTCATGGGAAACCATCAGCACCGCACAGTTCAGTTCACGGCGAAGCTGGTCGATGAGGTCGTACAGCGCAACCTGACCGTTAACGTCAACGCCTTGCGTCGGCTCGTCCAGCACCAGCAACTGAGGGCTGCTGAGCAGGGCGCGGGCAAGCAATACGCGCTGGGTTTCCCCGCCCGAAAGCTTTTGCAGAGGGGCATCGACGAGGTGGCCCGCCTGAACGCGCTTCAGGGCAGGGAGGATATCCGCTTTTCGCGTACCGGGGCGCAGGCGCAGGAAGCGGCTCACCGTCAGGGGCAGCGTGGCGTCGAGATGCAGTTTTTGCGGCACATAGCCGATACGCAGCTTGTCTTCGCGGGCGATTAGCCCTTCATCAGGCGTGACCAGGCCTAGCACGACGCGCACCAGCGTAGATTTACCCGCCCCGTTAGGGCCGAGCAGCGTCAGTATTTTGCCGGGCTTCAGAACCAGCGACACGTCAGAAAGGACGCGGCGCTGGCCGAATGAGACCGACACATTTTCAAGAGAAACTAAAGTCGTCATGTCAATTTAAGCTTGCAGAAGTTATCGAATGTTATAATATCACATTCCACACATTCATTACGATGATTAGTCGCATTATGTTACAGAAAAATACGCTTCTTTTCGCTGCTTTATCCGCTGCACTTTGGGGTACAACCGCACAAGATGTTAACGCTGCCGTTGTCGCTTCGCTTAAACCGCTAGGCTTTATCGCCGCTGCCATCGCCGATGGGGTCACGGAGACCCAGGTTCTACTGCCTGACGGCGCCTCCGAACATGATTATTCTTTGCGTCCGTCCGACGTAAAACGCTTACAGAACGCGGACTTAGTTGTCTGGATCGGTCCTGAGATGGAAGCCTTCATGCAGAAAACGGCGAAACAGGTTCCCGCCGCGAAACAGGTGGCGATTGGTGAGCTGTCCGGCGTGAAACCGTTGCTGATGAAAGGATCTGAGGATGACGGTGACGAACACGACCACGGTCATGCTCACGACGAAAAAGGTGACGACCATCACCATCACGGCGAGTACAACATGCATCTCTGGCTTTCCCCAGAGATAGCGCGGCTTTCAGCGGTTGCAATCCACGACAAATTAGTGGAACTTATGCCGCAAAGTCGAGTCCAACTCGACGCCAACCTGAAGGATTTTGAGGCTCAGTTAGCCGCAACCGATAAACAGGTAGGTAACGAGCTCGCACCGCTTAAAGGAAAAGGGTACTTCGTTTTTCATGATGCTTACGGCTATTACGAAAAACATTACGGTCTGACCCCGCTGGGGCATTTTACCGTCAACCCTGAAATTCAGCCTGGTGCGCAGCGTTTACATGAAATCAGAACACAGTTGGTTGAGCAAAAAGCGACATGCGTTTTTGCTGAGCCACAGTTCAGGCCAGCGGTCGTAGAAGCCGTGGCCAGGGGAACATCCGTGCGCATGGGAACCCTTGACCCGCTAGGTACGAACATCCAGTTGAGCAAAGCGAGCTATTCGCAGTTCCTCAGCCAACTGGCGAATCAGTATGCGAGCTGCCTGAAAGGAGATTAACGAGGAAGTGAATACGTGCAACAGATAGCCCGCTCTGTCGCCCTGGCATTTAACAATCTGCCTCGACCCCACCGCGTTATGCTGGGGTCGCTTACAGTTCTCACCTTAGCGGTCGCCGTCTGGCGGCCCTATGTTTACCACCCGAGTTCTGCCCCTATCATCAAAACCATCGAACTGGAGAAGAGCGAAATCCGCTCTCTGCTGCCCGAGGCCAGCGAGCCTATCGATCAGGCCGCTCAGGAAGATGAAGCGATTCCCCAGGACGAGCTGGATGACAAAATCCAGAATGAAGCCGGCATTCATGAATATGTGGTCTCGACGGGCGACACGCTGAGCAGCGTGCTTAACCAGTACGGTATCGACATGGGCAACATCAGCCAGCTTGCCGCCTCCGATAAAGAACTGCGTAACCTGAAAATTGGTCAGCAGCTTTCCTGGACCTTAACCCCCGATGGCGATCTTCAACGTCTGACCTGGGAAATGTCCCGCCGCGAAACCCGCACCTACGATCGCACGGCAAACGGTTTCAAAATGACCAGTGAAATGCAGCAGGGCGACTGGGTGAATAGCGTCATGAAAGGGACCGTTGGCGGCAGCTTTGTTTCCAGTGCACGCGATGCCGGCCTGACCAGCGCTGAAATCAGCTCGGTGATCAAAGCCATGCAGTGGCAGATGGATTTCCGCAAACTGAAAAAAGGCGATCAGTTCTCTGTCCTGATGTCCCGCGAAATGCTGGACGGCAAGCGCGAGCAGAGCCAGCTGGTGGGCGTGCGTCTGCGTTCAGATGGCAAAGACTACTACGCCATTCGCGCGGAAGACGGTAAGTTCTATGACCGCAGCGGTACGGGCCTGGCAAAAGGCTTCCTGCGTTTCCCAACGGCTAAACAGTTCCGCGTCTCCTCCAACTTCAACCCGCGTCGTCTGAACCCGGTAACGGGCCGCGTAGCGCCGCACCGTGGCGTTGACTTCGCCATGCCGCAGGGTACGCCAGTGCTGGCGGTAGGGGATGGTGAAGTGGTGATGGCGAAACGCAGCGGCGCTGCTGGCTATTACGTGGCTATCCGTCACGGTCGTACGTACACCACCCGCTACATGCACCTGCGTAAACTGCTGGTCAAACCGGGCCAGAAAGTGAAACGCGGCGACCGCATCGCGCTGTCCGGGAACACCGGCCGTTCGACGGGCCCGCACCTGCACTACGAAGTGTGGATCAACCAGCAGGCGGTTAACCCGCTGACGGCGAAGCTGCCGCGCACCGAAGGGCTGACCGGGAAAGATCGCAAAGATTACCTGGCGCAGGTGAAAGAGGTGATGCCACAGCTGCGCTTCGACTAAGCTAACACCCTCAAAAATAAGCCGGCGTCAGTGTGCGCCGGCTTTTTCTTTTGTACGCGGACGGCTGCCTCGCTACACTATCTGAATATATTTTTGCGTCACCAGACCCTGGAACCCGCATGGAAACCAAAAAAAACAATATTGAGTACATTCCCGAGTTTGAAAAATCTTTTCGCCACCCGCGTAACTGGGGCGCCTGGCTTGGCGTATACGCGTTTGCTGGCATGGCGTTGCTACCTGCTTCCCTCCGCGATCCGGTGCTCGGCAAGGTCGGGCGACTGGCAGGCCGCTTAGGAAAAAGCGCGCGCCGTCGAGCGCAAATCAATCTTCTGTACTGCTTCCCGGATAAAACCGACGCCGAACGCGAAGCAATTATTGATGACATGTATACCACCGCACCACAGGCGATGGCGATGATGGCGGAACTGGCGCTGAAAGGGCCGGAGAAGATTGTTGACCGCGTTGACTGGAAAGGGCTGGAGATCATCGACGAGATGCGTCGCAATGATGAAAAGGTGATTTTCCTGGTGCCGCACGGCTGGGGAGTCGACATTCCGGCGATGCTGATGGCCTCACAGGGCCAGAAAATGGCGGCGATGTTCCATAACCAGGGTAACAAAATCTACGATTTCGTCTGGAATACCGTACGCCGTCGCTTTGGCGGACGTTTGCACGCGCGTAACGATGGCATCAAGCCCTTCATTCAGTCCGTGCGTCAGGGCTACTGGGGCTACTACTTGCCCGATCAGGACCACGGCCCTGAGCACAGCGAGTTTGTTGATTTCTTCGCGACCTATAAAGCGACGCTACCCGCGATTGGACGCCTGATGAAAGTCTGTCGCGCCCGCGTGATCCCGCTGTTCCCGGTGTATGACGGGAAAACGCATCGCCTGAGCATTGAGGTACGTCCGCCGATGGACGATCTGCTGACCGCAGACGATCGCACCATTGCGCGCCGTATGAATGAAGAGGTGGAAGTGCTGGTGGGGCCGCATAAGGAGCAATATACGTGGATCCTTAAGCTGCTCAAAACGCGTAAGCCTGGCGAAACGGAGCCGTACAAGCGTAAAGAGCTGTTCCCTAAGAAATAGGATCCCCTCTCCCTTAGGGGAGAGGGGATCGGGACTTACTCTACGGTCAGTACGCGGGTGGTGTTGGTTGAGCCGATGGTGCTCATCACGTCACCCTGCGTCACGATAACGATATCGCCGGACACCAGGTAACCTTTGTCGCGCAGCAGATTTACCGCATCGTGCGCAGCGGCCACGCCGTCGTTAGTGCTGTCGAAGTGCACCGGCGTCACGCCGCGATACAGCGCCGTCAGGTTCAGCGTACGCTCGTGACGGGACATGGCGAAGATCGGCAGCCCGGAACTGATGCGGGACGTCATCAGCGCGGTACGGCCAGATTCGGTCATGGTGATGATTGCCGTGACCCCTTTCAGGTGGTTTGCGGCGTACATCGCGGACATCGCAATCGCTTCTTCCACATTGTCGAACTGAATATCCAGGCGGTGCTTGGAGACGTTAATGCTTGGGATCTTCTCTGCGCCCAGGCAGACGCGCGCCATGGCGGCCACGGTTTCCGCCGGATACTGACCGGCAGCGGTTTCGGCTGATAGCATCACCGCATCGGTTCCGTCCAGCACGGCGTTAGCCACGTCCATCACTTCCGCACGGGTCGGCATTGGGTTGGTGATCATGGATTCCATCATCTGGGTGGCGGTGATCACCGCACGGTTCAGCTGGCGCGCGCGACGGATCAGCGCTTTCTGGATGCCGACCAGCTCAGGATCGCCGATTTCTACACCCAGGTCACCACGGGCAACCATCACGACGTCAGACGCCAGAATCACGTCATCCATCGCGTCCTGGTCGCACACCGCTTCCGCGCGTTCAACTTTCGCAACGATTTTCGCATCGCAGCCCGCGTCGCGCGCCAGACGGCGAGCATAGTTCAGATCTTCGCCGCAGCGCGGGAAGGAGACGGCCAGATAATCTACGCCGATCTGTGCTGCGGTCACGATATCCGCTTTGTCTTTATCGGTCAGCGCTTCGGCAGACAGGCCACCGCCGAGCTTGTTGATGCCTTTGTTGTTGGAGAGCGGGCCGCCGACGGTCACTTCCGTGAACACCTTCATACCCTGAACTTCCAGCACTTTCAGCTGTACGCGACCGTCGTCCAGCAGCAGGATGTCGCCTGGCACAACGTCAGCAGGCAGACCTTTGTAGTCGATACCCACCTTCTCTTTATCGCCTTCACCTTTGCTCAGGTTGGCATCCAGCAGGAATTTGTCGCCGATGTTGAGGAAGACTTTGCCTTCTTTGAAGGTCGATACGCGAATTTTTGGACCTTGAAGATCGCCGAGGATAGCAACATGGCGGCCCAGTTTAGCTGCGATTTCACGCACTTTATCGGCACGTAATTTATGATCTTCTGGCGTACCGTGAGAGAAGTTCATACGCACCACGTTGGCACCCGCGGCGATAATCTTCTCGAGGTTATTATCGCGGTCAGTGGCCGGGCCTAAGGTGGTAACGATCTTGGTTCTGCGAAGCCTTCTGGACATGTAATACTCCGTTGACTGAAACAACTTTGGTGTTGCGTGAACATTGAATCGGACTTCATCTATTGCAAGGCAGTAGCGAGGGGACCGAATGCCGTAAATCGTACTTCGTCGTTATTAGGGAACATCGCTCTTTATAAGCAATTCTTTATCAAAACGCGATTCTTTCAGGGCTTCCTTGACCCGCTTCAAGTTATCCCGGAATTTTGCGCCCCGGCGTAAGGTAAAACCGGTCGCCAGCACGTCAATGACCGTCAACTGCGCCAGGCGGGAGACCATCGGCATGTAGACGTCGGTGTCCTCCGGTACGTCCAGGGTAATGGCGAGCGTCGCTTCCCGGGCCAGCGGCGTACCCGCCGTCGTCAGGGCGATGACCATCGCATCGTTGTCACGCGCGAGCTGCGCCAGCTCAACCTGGCTCTTGGTGCGGCCCGTGTGGGAGATGAGGACCACGACATCATCTTCGCTACAATTCATACAGCTCATGCGTTGCAGCACAATGTCATCGGAATAAATCACCGGCACGTTGAAGCGAAAGAATTTATTCATGGCGTCATGCGCCACGGCAGCCGACGAGCCAAGGCCAAAGAAGGCAATCCGTTTGGCCTGCGTGAGTAAATCAACCGCGCGGTTCACCGAACTCATATCCAGAGACTGGCGCACGTGGTCGAGCGTCGCCATAGCCGACTCAAATATTTTCGCCGTGTAAGCATCAACGCTGTCGTCTTCATCCACATTGCGATTAACATACGGGGTGCCGTTTGCCAGACTTTGGGCCAGATGCAGTTTAAAATCAGGAAAGCCGCGCGTGTCCAGACTACGACAGAATCGATTAACCGTCGGTTCGCTGACGCCCGATTCCTGTGCCAGAGCGGCGATGCTTGAATGAATCGCCTGAGCGGGGGCGGCGAGAATAACTTCAGCCACTTTGCGCTCGGATTTGCTAAGGTGTTCCAGTTGAAACTGGATTTTTTCCAGCATGTTCATTGTTAACAAGACGCTCATGAGGGCATAAACGATTTCATACAGAGATGAAACCCTGATTCGATTTAGCCGATATTACCCCCGGGACTTCCGAAAGGGTAACCGTCGACAAGAAATGTTGTTGTTTTTTTTCATTACTTGATCGACGTCGGGTTTTGCCCTGACTCCGTTGCGCAAAGAATCGACGTTTGTTGCGTCATTAAACGGGCTTAAAGGTCTGGACGACGAAAAATCGCCGTATCGCACGTGACGTTAAGCGCTAATGGTTTCAGGAAATGCGTAAAAGCAGTACAGTGCATTGTAATAAAATTACAACGATACCTGGCAGAGTACCAGGCGATCTAACTGAGGAGAATGACATGGCGGTAACGCAAACAGCCCAGGCATGTGACCTGGTCATTTTCGGCGCGAAAGGCGATCTTGCACGCCGAAAATTGCTGCCTTCCCTGTATCAGCTGGAAAAAGCGGGCCAGATCCATCCCGACACCCGAATCCTTGGGGTAGGGCGCGCCGACTGGGATAAAGAAGCTTATACCAAAGTCGTGCGCGAGGCGCTCGAAACGTTCATGAAAGAAAAAATCGATGAAAGCCTGTGGGATAAGCTGAGCGGGCGCCTCGATTTTTGTAACCTGGACGTCAATGATGTCAGCGCCTTTACCCGTCTGGGTGAAATGCTGGACCAGGAAAATCGCGTCACCATTAACTATTTCGCCATGCCGCCAAGCACCTTCGGCGCCATCTGCAAAGGTCTGGGCGAAGCGAAGCTGAACGCCAAACCGGCGCGCGTGGTGATGGAAAAGCCTCTGGGCACGTCGCTGGCAACCTCTCGTGAAATCAACGACCAGGTGGGCGAGTTCTTTGAGGAGTGCCAGGTTTACCGTATTGACCACTATCTGGGCAAAGAGACGGTTCTGAACCTGCTGGCGCTGCGCTTTGCAAACTCCCTGTTTGTGAACAACTGGGACAACCGCACCATCGATCACGTGGAAATTACCGTGGCGGAAGAGGTGGGTATCGAAGGCCGCTGGGGTTACTTTGACCAGGCCGGCCAGATGCGCGACATGATCCAGAACCACCTGCTGCAAATTCTGTGCATGATTGCCATGTCTCCACCGTCGGATCTGACGGCCGACAGCATTCGTGACGCCAAAGTAAAAGTGCTGAAATCACTGCGCCGTATCGACCGCTCCAACGTGCGTGAGAAAACCGTTCGCGGTCAGTACACCGCAGGTTTTGCCCAGGGGAAAAAAGTCCCTGGCTATCTGGAAGAAGAGGGCGCGAACAAGTCCAGCAATACCGAGACGTTTGTGGCGATCCGCGTGGATATCGACGACTGGCGCTGGGCCGGCGTGCCGTTCTACCTGCGTACCGGTAAGCGTCTGCCGGCAAAATGCTCCGAAGTGGTAGTCTACTTCAAAAACCCGGAACTGAACCTGTTCAAAGAATCCTGGCAGGAGCTGCCGCAGAACAAACTGACCATCCGTCTGCAACCGGACGAGGGTGTGGATATTCAGATCCTGAACAAAGTGCCGGGTCTTGATCACAAGCACAACCTGCAAACCACCAAGCTGGACCTGAGCTACTCTGAAACCTTCAACCAGACGCATCTGGCCGATGCTTACGAGCGTCTGCTGCTGGAAACCATGCGCGGTATCCAGGCGCTGTTCGTCCGTCGCGATGAAGTGGAAGAGGCGTGGAAATGGGTTGACTCCATTACCGAAGCGTGGGCTGCCGATCAGGATGCGCCAAAACCGTATCAGGCGGGAACATGGGGACCAGTTGCCTCCGTTGCGATGATCACCCGCGATGGCCGCTCCTGGAACGAGTTTGAGTAAAGCCCTCTAGCCCATAGGTGTTATTTTACCGGTAACATGATCTAACACAGCAAGTGGCATCATTTTTACTTTTTAAGCTCCGCGTGGATTCACCCGCGGAGCTTTTTTTATTACACTCCCCTTAGACATTTTGCCCCTGTGCTCCGGATAACAGGCGTTTCAGCGTTGTTAACAACCGTCAGAACCTGTGTAAACTCCCGAGCCCGGACAGATAAATTAGAGGAGCTTTTATGAATCCGACATTGTTACGCGTAACACAACGCATAATTGAGCGCTCGAAAGAGACCCGTTCTGCCTACCTCGCCCGCATCGAACAGGCGAAGAGCGAAACGGTCCACCGCTCGCAGCTGGCCTGCGGGAATCTGGCCCACGGCTTCGCCGCCTGTCAGCCTGGCGATAAAGACGCGCTGAAAAGCATGTTGCGTAACAACATCGCCATTATTACCTCCTATAACGACATGCTCTCTGCCCACCAGCCGTACGAGGTTTACCCGAACATCATTCGCAACGCACTGCATAGCGTAAACGCGGTGGGCCAGGTTGCGGGCGGCGTGCCGGCCATGTGCGACGGCGTCACCCAGGGGCAGGACGGCATGGAGCTGTCGCTGCTGAGCCGCGAAGTGATCGCCATGTCTGCGGCGGTTGGCCTCTCGCACAATATGTTTGATGGCGCGCTCTATCTGGGCGTGTGCGACAAAATCGTCCCGGGGCTGGTGATGGCCGCGCTGTCGTTTGGCCATCTGCCAGCGATTTTTGTGCCGTCAGGTCCGATGGCAAGCGGTCTGCCGAATAAAGAAAAAGTACGTATTCGCCAGCTGTATGCCGAAGGAAAAGCGGATCGTAAGGCGCTGCTGGAAGCGGAAGCCGCGTCTTACCACGCGCCGGGCACCTGTACGTTCTACGGTACGGCCAACACCAACCAGATGGTGGTGGAGTTTATGGGAATGCAGCTGCCGGGCTCCTCGTTCATTCAGCCGGACGCGCCGCTGCGTAAGGCGCTGACCGAAGCCGCAGCCCGTCAGGTCACCCGCCTGACCGGTAACGGCAACGAATGGATGCCGATGGGCAAAATGGTGGATGAAAAAGTCATCGTCAACGGTATCGTTGCCCTGCTGGCAACCGGCGGTTCAACCAACCACACCATGCACCTGGTCGCAATGGCGCGCGCGGCGGGCATTCTGATTAACTGGGATGACTTCTCCGATATCTCCTCCGTGGTGCCGCTGATGGCGCGTCTGTACCCGAACGGTCCGGCGGACATCAACCACTTCCAGGCGGCGGGCGGCGTGCCGGTGCTGATGCGCGAGCTGCTGAAAGGCGGCCTGCTGCATGAGGATGTCAACACGGTGGCGGGCTTTGGCCTGCATCGCTATACCCTTGAGCCATGGCTGAACAACGGTGAGCTGGACTGGCGTGAAGGGGCGAGCGACTCGCTCGATCCGCAGGTCATTGCCACCTTCGAGAAACCGTTCTCTCCTCACGGCGGCACCAAAGTGCTGAGCGGTAACCTTGGGCGTGCGGTGATGAAAACCTCTGCCGTGCCGGAAGAGAATCAGGTGATTGAAGCCCCGGCCGTGGTGTTCGAAAGCCAGCACGACGTTTTACCTGCCTTTGACGCGGGTCTGCTGGATAAAGACTGCGTGGTCGTTGTGCGTCATCAGGGACCAAAAGCGAACGGGATGCCAGAATTACATAAACTTATGCCGCCGCTTGGTGTATTATTGGACCGCCGTTTCAAAATTGCGCTGGTCACCGATGGACGCCTCTCCGGGGCATCCGGTAAAGTGCCTTCAGCTATCCACGTCACCCCGGAAGCCTACGACGGTGGCCTGCTGGCGAAAGTCCGTGATGGTGACATGATCCGCGTTAACGGTCAGACAGGTGAGTTAACCCTGCTGGTGGATGAAGCAGAGCTGGCGGCACGTCAGCCACATATTCCTGACCTGAGCGCGTCGCGCGTGGGTACCGGACGTGAAATGTTTGGTGCGTTGCGTGAGAAACTCTCCGGTGCGGAGCAGGGCGCAACCTGTATTACGTTTTAAGACGACTTGATTTTAACGATCTGGCGAGAGAAAACTCTGATGAAAAACTGGAAAACAAGTGCAGAAGCAATCCTGACCACTGGCCCTGTCGTGCCGGTTATTGTGGTAAATAAACTGGAGCACGCTGTTCCGATGGCGAAGGCGCTGGTTGCGGGTGGCGTTCGCGTTCTGGAAGTGACCCTGCGTACTGCATGTGCGATGGATGCGATCCGCGCTATCGCCAAAGAAGTGCCGGACGCGATCGTTGGTGCAGGTACGGTTCTGAATGCGCAGCAGCTGGCGGAAGTGACCGAAGCGGGCGCACAGTTTGCCATCAGCCCGGGTCTGACCGAGCCGCTGCTGAAAGCCGCAACCGAAGGCACTATTCCTCTGATCCCGGGTATCAGCACCGTTTCTGAACTGATGCTGGGCATGGATTACGGCCTGAAAGAGTTTAAATTCTTCCCGGCTGAAGCGAACGGCGGCACCAAAGCGTTGCAGGCGATTGCGGGTCCATTCTCGCAGGTGCGTTTCTGCCCAACGGGCGGTATCTCTCCGGCCAACTACCGCGACTACCTGGCGCTGAAAAGCGTGCTGTGCATCGGCGGCTCCTGGCTGGTTCCTGCGGATGCGCTGGAAGCGGGCGACTGGGATCGCATCACTAAACTGGCTCGCGAAGCGGTAGAAGGCGCGAAACAGTAAGCGATTCGCAGTAAGAAAAACGGGCCACGTGGCCCGTTTTTTTTATCCTGCAACGCTGACGTTCGCAGCCGCTCTTTTCGCTCTTGCAACGGCTTCGTCCACGTTATCCCCGGTTGCTAACGCCACGCCCAGACGACGGGCGCCGTCGATCTCCGGTTTGCCGAACAGTCGGACCTGCAAGCCTGCGCCAACCGCACCTTCGACGTTATCAAAAGTGACATTCTGGCTGGTCAGCTGCGGCAGGATCACCGCGGAGGCAGCCGGGCCGTACTTACGAATGCCGCCAACCGGCAGGCCGAGGAAAGCGCGCACGTGCAGCGCAAACTCGGAGAGATCCTGTGAAATCAGCGTGACCATACCGGTATCGTGCGGGCGAGGGGAGACTTCGCTGAAAATCACCTCGTCGCCGCAAACAAACAGCTCCACCCCGAACAGGCCGTAGCCGCCCAGCGCCAGCACCGTCTTGCGGGCGATCTCCTGCGCGCGCGCCAGCGCCAGCGCGCTCATCTGCTGCGGCTGCCAGGATTCGCGATAATCGCCGTCTTCCTGACGATGACCAATCGGGTCGCAGAAATAAACGCCGTCCACGGCGCTGACGGTAAGCAGGGTAATTTCGAAATCAAACTTCACCACGCCTTCCACGATGACGCGCCCGGCACCGGCACGACCGCCCTGCTGGGCATAGTCCCAGGCCTGGTCCAGCGTACTGCTGTCGCGGATAAAGCTCTGCCCTTTGCCGGAGGAGCTCATTACCGGCTTAATGATGCACGGGTAGCCAATCTCTTCGACGGCATGGAGAAACGCAGCTTTATCCCCGGCAAAACGGTAGCTTGACGTCGGGAGCTGTAATTCTTCTGCGGCCAGGCGACGAATGCCTTCCCGGTTCATGGTCAGTTTTGCCGCTGTGGCGCAAGGCACTACGCGCTGGCCTTCCTGCTCAAGGGCAACCAACACCTCAGTGGCAATGGCCTCAATTTCAGGCACCACGAAATCCGGTTTTTCCTCGGCAATCAACGCCCGCAGGGCATTGCCGTCAAGCATATCGATGACGTGCGAGCGATGCGCGACGTGCATCGCTGGAGCGTTAGCGTAACGGTCCACCGCAATCACCTCTACGCCCAAACGCTGGCATTCAATGGCCACTTCTTTACCCAGTTCACCCGATCCCAACAGCATTACGCGCGTCGCGGCAGGGCGCAGCGCGGTTCCTAAACGAGTCATAAAATCCCCCTGAAAAAGTTGCGGGCAGTATAAACGAAAACGTTTGCGTCTGTCTTGTATGGGGATAGCCAGGGCAGGGGAGAAATTTGCGCTTCTTTAGCACTGACAGACATTTCCTGACACCTGCTCGCTTAGGCTGTGAAAGTACGCACCGTAACGTGAGGAAAAATATGTCAGGCTGGATGAATCAACTGCAATCCCTGTTGGGACAAAAAGGCTCGTCGTCCGGCGAGCAGGGTCTAAGCAAGCTGCTGGTGCCGGGAGCGCTCGGCGGGCTGGCCGGTTTGCTGGTTGCCAATAAATCATCGCGGAAGCTGCTGACGAAATATGGCACCGGCGCGCTGCTGGCGGGCGGAGGAGCCATTGCGGGCAGCGTTTTATGGAATAAATACAAGGACAAAGTGCGCAACGCGCATCAGGATGAACCGCAGTACGGGAAGCAGGCGACGTCGCTAGACGTACGCACCGAGCGTCTGATCCTCGCGCTGGTGTTCGCGGCCAAAAGCGACGGGCATATCGATGCCAGTGAACGCGCCGCGATCGAACAGCAGATGCGGGAAGCGGGCGTCGAGGAGCAGGGCAGGGCGCTGGTGGCGCAGGCCATTGAACAGCCGCTCGATCCGCAGCGCCTGGCGCAAAGCGTGAAAAACGAAGAAGAGGCGCTCGAACTCTATTTTCTGAGCTGTGCCGCTATTGATGTCGATCACTTTATGGAGCGCAGCTACCTAAACGCCCTCGGCGATGCGCTGAAGATCCCGCAGGACGTTCGTGAGGGGATCGAGCAGGATATTCAGCAGCAGAAACAGACCCTCGCGGGCTAGAAGGGCATGTTTCGCTTGCATCATACGCGCGTTTTGCCAACCTTATAGGATGTAAAACGAAAAAGTAAGAATGCCATGCCTCCAAAAGCCCGACGTACTCCTTATGCGATCGTCACGCATGGCGATACGCGTATAGATAACTACTACTGGCTGCGGGACGATTCTCGTTCCCGGCCAGAGGTGCTCGACTATCTGCACGAGGAAAACGACTATGGCCGAAAGGTCATGGCCAGCCAGCAGGCGCTTCAGGACAGGCTCCTGAGCGAAATGGTGCAGCGTATTCCCCAGCGCGATGTCTCAGCCCCATGGTGCAAAAATGGCTATCGCTATCGCCATATTTACGAGCCGGGAAACGAATATCCCATCTATCAGCGCCAGTCGGTGCTGAGTGCCGAGTGGGACGAATGGGATATCCTGCTTGATGCCAACAAACGTGCGGCCCACAGTGAGTTTTACACGCTGGGCGGCATGTCGATTTCCCCTGATAACGCCATTATGGCGCTGGCGGAGGATTATCTTTCCCGCCGGCAGTACGGTTTGCGCTTCCGCAATCTTGAAACGGGGAACTGGTATCCCGAAATGCTGGATAATGTTTCCCCCGATTTTGTCTGGGGCAACGATTCAGAAACGGTCTACTACGTTAAAAAGCATGCCTCAACGCTGCTGCCTTATCAGGTCTGGCGCCACACGGTGGGGACCGATTCCGCCGACGACGAGCTGGTGTACGAGGAAAAAGACGAGACGTTTTACGTCAGCCTGCATAAAACTTCGTCTCGCCACTACGTGATTATCTTCCTTGCCAGCGCCACCACCTCTGAGGTGCTGCTGCTGGATGCCGAACTGCCGGATGCGCAGCCGCTGTGCTTCCTGCCGCGCCGTAAAGATCATGAGTACAGCCTGGATCACTTCCAGCACAGCTTTTACCTGCGTTCAAATCGCGAGGGCAAAAACTTTGGCCTTTATAAAACCAAAGTGCGCGATGAACGGAAGTGGGAAGTGTTAATTCCCGCGCGCGATCAGGTGATGCTGGAGGGGTTCACCCTATTTACAGACTGGCTGGTGGTGGAAGAGCGTCAGCGCGGGCTGACCAGTATCCGCCAAATCAACCGCAAAACCCGCGAGGTGGTGGGTATTGCGTTTGATGACCCGGCTTACGTCACGTGGATTGGCTTTAACCCGGAACCGGAATCGTCCCGCCTGCGGTATGGCTATTCGTCGATGACTACCCCGGACACGTTGTTTGAACTTGATATGGACACCGGGCAGCGTCAGGTGATTAAACAGGCGGAGGTCCGGGGATTTGAGTCGGAGAATTATCGCAGTGAGCACCTGTGGGTGACCGCGCGCGACGGCGTCGAAGTCCCCGTGTCTCTCGTCTACCACAAGGATCACTTCAACAAAGGCAAAAACCCCTTACTCGTCTACGGTTATGGCTCCTATGGATCCAGCATGGACGCCGATTTCAGCAGCAGCAGGCTGAGCCTGCTCGACCGTGGCTTTGTTTATGCGATTGCCCATATTCGCGGCGGCGGCGAGCTGGGGCAGCACTGGTATGAAGACGGTAAATTTCTCAAAAAGAAAAATACCTTCAATGATTACCTGGACGTCTGCGATGCGCTGCTCGCCCAGGGGTATGGCGATCCGCAGCTCTGCTTTGGCATGGGGGGCAGCGCCGGAGGCATGCTAATGGGCGCTGTGATTAACCAGCGGCCTGAACTTTTTAAAGGCGTTATCGCCCAGGTGCCGTTTGTGGACGTGGTGACGACCATGCTGGATGAGTCTATTCCGCTGACCACCGGTGAGTTTGAGGAGTGGGGGAACCCGCAGGATGAAACCTATTACCGGTACATGAAAGAGTACAGTCCGTACGATAACGTCGAGGCGAAAGCCTATCCGCATATGCTGGTGACCACCGGTCTGCACGATTCCCAGGTGCAGTACTGGGAGCCAGCGAAATGGGTGGCGAAGCTGCGCGAGCTGAAAACAGACGATAATCTGCTGCTGCTGTGTACCGATATGGACTCGGGGCACGGGGGGAAATCAGGGCGATTTAAATCCTATGAAGGGGTGGCGCTGGAGTATGCCTTTTTGATTGGCCTGGCGCAGGATACGCTGCCAGGCCGCGAGGGAACTCAGGCTTCGCCTAAATAATGCTTCAGCGTCAGGCGCAGTTCCGGGCTCATTCTGTCGAGGTTGTTGTACAGCCAGCGCAGGTAGCCCGGATCGTTTTCCGCCACTTCCGCTACCGGTTTCCCCCGGTATTTACCGAACGTGAAGGTGGTCAGTAGTGCGGGGCGGCCGGTAATGGTCGCCATATCGTCTGGCGTCCAGCCGGATGTATTCATAATATCAATCAGGAGCGCCGCGGTGATGTAGCAGTCATACAGGGCGCGGTGATGATGCAGCCCTTCCGGCGTCCGCACGCTGAGTTTGCGCGACTTATACAGCGCCATATTGCTGTATTTGATCCCCGGCCACAGGCGGCGCGCCAGCTTCATGGTGCAAATCCATTCGCCGGGCATCTCCGGCAGCACACGGCGGTCAAAACTGGCGTTATGCGCGACGTACCACTGGCTGCCGTGGTAAAGGGGGATGATCTCTTCAATCCACGGCTTGTCCGCCACCATCGATTCCGTAATGCGATGAATGGCCATCGCCTGCGCACTGATGGGACGATCCGGGCGCACCAGGTGGCTCATTGGGTTGACTATCTTTCCGTCAATCACGTCGACAGAAGCGACTTCCACAATTCCGCCCTGCAAATCGCAAGTTTCGGTATCAATAACGCGTAGCATTGATCGCTCCTGATCCTAAAAGGCTTAGCCTAATGGAATGATATCGCCTTGCCAACCCTGTCGGCCTAAAGAACCGGTTAACAGCAGTTCGCCCTTGTCGGCACGCACGATAAGCTGACCTTTTTCATCCCATAACGCGCTGCCGCTGCGCGCGTTCGCCATCAACACCGCGATGGCGTATTTATGCGCGAAGCGTTGTAACGAACCGATGGACTGCCGCCAGCGTTGCTCGCCCACCGCCAGGCTGCTGGTGAACAGGGTTGCCTCCGGGTCCAGTTCCGGGGCGTCAGCCTGGTTATCAACGATGGATAGTCGTTTATCGCCGGGTATCACACCCGCACCGTTGCCCTGCGGATAACGCCGGATGGTCGACAGGCTGGGCGTGAAAAGCGCGAGTCCTTTCTGACGCTGACCGTGTTGCTGGAGCGTAATACCGGCAATCACCGTGATGAAACGTGACTGCGCGGCGTGAAGGAGGGGAGCGAGCTGTAAATCGTCAGGCGGTGGGGGTAAGGTTGCCCCGCCAGGGCCGGTAAGGGAAAGCTCGGGAAAGACCACTAAATCGCACCCCTGGCAGGCCGCCTCGTCAATGAAGTGCAGGTGGTGTTTTACGTGCTCATCAACACAGTTGTGCCGCGGAGCATACTGGGCCGCGGCTATATTCCATCGTGACATCGTGACTTCCTTATACACTAAGTCGCTGGGATTTTAAGATTACACCTAAATTTATCAGGGTTTTCTTATCCTGCCACATAACGCGTAAGGAAGTGTAACGAGACGTTAAGCTTATTTAACTTTAGGTTCGTACGGCAGGCGCGAGAGGTTGACGGAAGCGAGGCGATGCGCGATCAGACGTTCGCGAAACCAGTCGCGCAGATGCGCAGGCTGTTCACGCTCTACCACTTCAGCCACGACGGGCATATTGTAACGCTCTTTGAATGCGACACCCGCGGCGGCGAGATCGACATTCACTTTGTCCATCTCGTCCTGAGGAAGGGCGGCCAGGTTAACGTTCATTTCCTTCTCCTTTTTCTGCGGCGGCAACGTTACCGCGATTGTTCAACGATGACAAGGGAGCAAAGGATGTTCCTCGACTCGTTAATTATACAGAGTTATTCTTTAGCATTCAGGCATAACGAAAAGGAATGATTGTGATGCACTTTACCCCTTCCCGCGTCGCGTGCGCGCTGGTTTTTCTGCTCTCTTCAGCAACCGCGCCCGCAGCTCTGGCCCATGCGCACCTTAAGCAACAATTCCCGCAGGAGAATACCGTCGCGACGGCACCCGACGTCATTACCCTGAATTTCTCGGAAGGCATTGAGCCAGCCTTTAGCGGCGTTGTGGTGACGGACGCGCAGAAGCACACGATCCAGACCGGTGCGGTGAAGCGTGACGAGAAAGATAACGCAAAGCTGATTGTTCCCCTTGAGAAACCGTTGCCGACCGGCACCTACACGGTGGACTGGCACGTGGTCTCCGTGGACGGTCACAAAACCAAGGGCAGCTATCACTTTAGCGTGAAATAGTATGCTGGCCCTGAGCTACGTAGCGTTACGCTTTATCCATTTTGCTGCGCTGATGCAGCTTTTCGGCAACGCGCTTTACAGCGTCTGGTTTGCACCGTCTTCGTTGCAGCGACTCATGACGCAACGTTTCCAGCGCCAGCAGAAAATCGCGGCCTTAATCAGCCTGATGGCTGCTCTGCTGATGTTCGGCCTGCAAAGTGGGTTAATGGGTAACGGCTGGGGCGACGTCATTAGCCCGGCGGTCTGGCGCAGTGTGCTCGGAACGCAGTTTGGTGGCGTCTGGCTGTGGCAAATGGTTTTGGCCGCTGTGACCGCGGGCGCGGCATGGCTAACTCCGCAGAAAGGCTCGCGGCTGTTACTGCTTGCCATGGGGCAACTTGTGCTGCTGGCGGGCGTCGGACATGCCGCAATGAACGGCGGCGCACCGGGAGCGTTGCATCGTCTGAACCATGCGCTTCATCTGCTGTGCGCCGCGACCTGGGTGGGCGGATTACTGCCGCTGCTGTTCTGTATGCGTCTGGCGAAAGGCCGCTGGCAGCCAGCCGCTATCTTCACCATGATGCGCTTCTCCCGCGTGGGGCATTACGCCGTTGGCGGCGTGCTGCTGACCGGGATCATCAACACGCTCTTTATTGTGGGCTTAGACGTGCCGTGGCAGGCGCCTTATGTACGGCTGTTGTTGTTCAAATGTGCGCTGGTCATCATGATGGTGGCAATTGCGCTGGCGAATCGGTATTTTCTTGTGCCACGCTTTCGCCCTGATGCCGGGCGGGAACAACAGATTTTTATCAGGATGACACAGGCAGAAGTGGTGCTGGGCGCGCTGGTACTGGCGGCCGTCAGCCTGTTCGCGACCTGGGAACCCTTCTGACAAGGTTAAATAACATATGAAAAAGACGCTGCTTTCTCTTTTACTTCTCACCTGTGCCAGCAGTGCGCTGGCCGCGCCGCAGGTCATCACCGTCAGCCGGTTCGAGGTGGGCAAGGACAACTGGGCTTTCAACCGTGAAGAGGTCATGCTCACCTGCCGTCCAGGCCACGCGCTGTACGTCATTAATCCCAGCACGCTCGTGCAGTATCCGTTAAATGACGTTGCGGAGCAGCAGGTTGCCAGCGGCAAAAGTAACGGACAGCCTGTCAGCGTGATCCAGGTCGACGATCCGGCAAACCCCGGGCAGAAGAAGAGCCTGGCGCCGTTTATTGAGCGCGCTGAAAAACTCTGTTAGCAGTCAGATTTCCAATAAAAAAAACCGCAGGTGCTTGTAAAAGCTCTGCGGTTTTTCACATTTAGTGATGTTTTAACGCTTTTTTTCAGGCCACTTTTACTGTGGACTGGAAAACCTGACGTCGTCATCTATTCTTAAAGGGCAAGGCGATTGAGCCTGCATTAATGCCAACTTTTAGCGCACGGCTCTCTCCCAAGAGCCATTTCCCTGGACCGAATACAGGAATCGTATTCGGTCTCTTTTTATCTGCTTCATAGTAAACGATAAAATCCGGTTTTCGTCTCAGCAGAAGGTTCACTTCCTGTGCGCCTGCTTAAAACATACCACAACCCGGCAGGCGTAAGTCCAGTCCTTTTTGGCTGTTTTGTTAAATTTTTGTTTGTTTTTCGCCTGAGGTCGACAAGGGCTCAATCCGCGCATTGACGGAAGCCGCAATATTATCAAGAAGCGCAAAGCGGCGGCGGTATTCTGCGCGTTTCTTGCTGGCGATCTCATCCAGCGATTTGCGCGCTATCCGCAGCGGCAGCTGCCAGCAAAGAGGTGAGAGCTGTTTTCCGTTCAGGCTTTCCCAGAACTCGTCGTAGCTGGCGTGGAAATGTCGGCCTTTGCTCAGCCGGTAGCGCAGGGCGCGAAATACGTGCCCCTCATCGCTGACGGCAAAGATAGCGCTGATGTTCGAGTGTGAGGCGAGCTGGAAGATCACCTCCATCAGCACGCGCTTCGGGAACAGCCCGTGGCAGGCGCGTGTGGCCTGCTTGATAACGTCCCGCGAGACGCTGCGGCGCGGGCCCTGAAGGCCGCCAATCACCAGCACAGAGCGCCCGTTGCTGCGCGCAACGCAAAATGTCAGGCTGGCGAGAAGGGTGTCTTCATGGTCGTGCAGCCACAGCGTGCTTTCGCCCTCGCGTTCGGCCTTGCCCGCGGAGGAGGCTGTAACGGTATAGATCACCCCATTTTTTGCCTCAAACTGCGCCACGGGCAACTCATTGGGGCTCGCGAGGGCGTGAGCGAGCATCCGGTCTTTCAGGCTGTCAATCCAGTGGTAGTGGCTGACGATGGCGTCGGCTCTGTCATTGGCGTTCAGGCCGCGCATCAGGTACTGACGGTGGGTTTTGCTCGGCAGCGTAATTTGTGCCGCCAGTAATCTGTCAAAATCATCGCGTCCGGATAGCGCCTCCAGCATACGATGGGTGGAAGACCAGAATAAAAGCGAGCGCAAAAGAAACTTCAGACGGTATTCACGTTTTTGCCAGATAGGCCCTGGAACGCGTTTTCCCTTAATCAGTTCCGAAATAATATTTGTGCGATGCGGATAAAAAACATCATTTTGCAGGTGTAAGTTCGACACGTAAAAATCCCTCGTTTTATTGCGCTCTATTTTAGGGGGCAGGTAATAAAGGATTAATAGCGCGGCGGAGTTTATTTCCGGCTGGTTGAGGGTTTGTTGGGGTTTGTAATATCTGACTGGACATTTTCTGCTGCGGCTATACTTCAGAATGGAGGGCTTATGTATCAGAAAATAGAGGGTAAAGACTGGCGTCATGTCTGGGTTGTCAGCGATATTCATGGTTGCTATCAGCAGCTTTTAGATGCGCTGAAACGTCGGCATTTTAATCCTGATACGGATCTGCTGATCTCCGTGGGAGATATTATCGATCGCGGGCCTGACAGCGTAAAATGTTTACAGCTGATACAGGAAAACTGGTTTTATGCGGTGCGCGGCAATCACGAGCAAATGGCGTTAGATGCGCTGGAAAATAATGATTTTAGCCTGTGGTCGGTAAATGGCGGTATTTGGTTTAGCGCGCTTAAGGGTGAGCAACAAAAACAGGCGCTGACGTTACTCAACGCCTGCCGGACCTTACCGCACGTCATTGAAATAACCTGCATAAATGGCCTGAACGTTGTGGCTCATGCGGATTATCCCTCAGCCGAATATGTCTGGCAAAAGCCGGTTGATGCCAGGCGCGTGCTGTGGGACCGCGATCGTTTAATGGGCTTTATGGTGGGTAAAGGCCAGGGCGTTAGCGGGGCGGATCACTTCTGGTTTGGACACACGCCCGTAGACAAGCGGTATGACTTTAACAATCTGCACTATATCGATACGGGGGCGGTGTTTGGGGGCTTCCTGACGCTGGTGCAGCTTCAGTAATAAATAACCCGCCTTCGGGCGGGTTCTCTTTGGGTCAGGCAAGACGCAGGACCCAGGCATCGGTTTTACTGTCGTAATGCTCACGGTACAGAACGGAATGTTCCCCATCAAGGATCGCCGGGACGCTGGTATCTGCATCCCAGGCGTCCAGTTGCATGCACAAATCCGGATCGGATTTGCAGGGAATACTTAACGTTCGATCGCCTTGTGCTTCGCCGCGCAATTCAGCGTCGTCGATTTCAAAAGCGCCAATGCGTACGCTGGTTTTCGTCATAATGCTCTCCGGTTTGTTGCCCAAAATCTGGTATGACCAGTGCAGTCACCCATTTTTGATCCTAGACAAGGAAAGCGAAATCGCCAGTAAAAAAATGCGTTTTTTTCAGGCGGTGCGGCTGTTACCGGTAAACAGACGGCCATCGCGAACCAGTTCACGCGGATAACTGTTTTTCAGCCGCGAGCCGACTTTTTTCGCCAGACCCAGCGGAAAGCCCTGATACGTCACGATCGTTTCATCCTGCGCCGGACCGTTTTCCGGGTACACGTCACGACCGCGATACCACTCTTCCGCTTCCTGATGCGTCAGGGCGAACGTGTTTCCATGACCAGCCAGCGCAATGACTGCTTCATGCTGCCAGCGATAGCCTTTGTTGTGGATCTCCGCCAGGCGAATACCAAGGCGGGAGAAACGCACTTTACCCATTAGCGGTTCGATATGGGTCGGGAACAGCCACAGCTCTTTGTCACGCATCCAGAGGTGCAGGCTCTCATCCCAGCGCAGTCCCACTTTGTTTGCAGCCGCCTCCACCTGTGCCGCTTCACGGCCTTTAACGGGCGTGAAGGGGAATTTACCGACCTTAAACGTCGGCGCGGGCAGGGGCTTTACGGCGCCGGTTTTACGCAGGCGCGCGACGAAGAAACCTTCGCAATCGTAAATCTGCGGGAAGACATGGAGGAAGCCTTCAGGCGTGGCGGCTTCACTGGCCGAGTCAAACAGCGTATCCAGCGGTAAAAACTCGACGGCGTCCGGATAGCGCGCCTTCAGCCACAGGCAGACATCCTCGTTTTCATCGCGGTTCAGCGTGCAGGTGGAGTAAACCAGCGTGCCGCCGGGGCGCAGGGCATGGAACGCGCTGTCGATCAGTTCACGCTGCGTGGCGGCGATCTCAAGGTTGCTTTCAACGGACCAGTTTTTTAATGCATCAGGATCTTTGCGCACCACGCCTTCGCCGGAGCAGGGCGCATCAAGCAGGATGGCATCAAAGGCTTCCGGCAGGGCAGCCCCAAAAACGCGACCGTCAAAGTGCGTTAACGCGACGTTGTGGATCCCGCAGCGGCTGATATTGGCGTGCAGAACCTTCACGCGGCTGGCGGAAAATTCGTTGGCGAGGATCGCGCCGCGGTTGTTCATCCGGGCGGCAATCTGCGTGGTTTTAGAGCCCGGCGCCGCGGCGACATCCATCACCCGTTCAGGCTGGTTATCATCGGCAAACAGCGCGGCAACCGGCAGCATGGAGCTGGCTTCCTGAATATAAAACAGCCCGCTCAGGTGCTCGGCGGTGCTGCCGAGGGGCAAGCTTTCCTCGTCATCCCGCTCGATCCAGAACCCTTCTTCACACCACGGCACCGGCGTCAGCTGCCAGCCGTAGGGGGAGACGAGATCCAGAAATGCCCCGACGCTGATTTTTAGCGTATTGACGCGAATACTCCGGCGCAAAGGGCGCTGGCAGGCGGCGACGAAATCGTCGAATGAGAGATGAGCAGGAAGCGCCTCGCGCATCTGCGCGAGGAATTGTTCGGGAAGAAATACGGAGTTTTGAGCCACGGGCACACCACAGGGAAACATTCAGGCGCGCAGTGTAACATAAAGGCTCCGGCGCGTTGACACCGGAGCCTGCGAGATTAACGCGGCAGCGCCGTGCCCCATTCGCGCCACTCTTTCGGTTCACTTTCCAGTAGCAGGAAGTGTTTACCTGCCTGCGCTTTAGGTGCCAGAGGCGTACCAGGCGGCGTCGCGAAGGCAATGCCGCCGCGAATGAACTGGTTAAAGGTCCCCGTTTTCACCACACCGCCGGTCAGGCCGAAGTCGAGGGAGTAACCTGAAGCCAGCCAGAACACCGAGTTGTTGCGGACCAGATGCTGATAACGCTGGCTGATGCGCAGGCCGACCATCACGCGATCGGACAGATTACCCAGCGTCAGGCTGGTTACCGTCCCTACCTCAATGCCGCGGAACAGCACCGGCGTGCCGATGCCCAGCGAACCGGCTTCCGGCACTTCAACCACGATGCTCAGACCGTCCAGATAGCGGGAATCGGTGATGGTCGCCTCCTGCAACTCAAACTCACGACGCGCGTTGCCGCGACCCGGTTCAACGTTAATGTACGGCTGAAGTATAGTGTCGAGGTGCTCAACCCCTGCGGCAGAAATTTGCGGCGTAACCACCGAGAAGCGCGAGCCAGCGCGGGCAAACGTCTGCACATATTCCGGATAAAGCACGGCGGTGGCCTGGACTTCATTGCGCGCGGTGATGAGCTTCAGCTTCTGGACCTGCCCGATATCAATGCCGAGATAGCGGATAGGCATCCCCTCCGCCAGTTTACCGGCGTCAAAGGTATGTAGCGTAATCTGTCCCCCGACGGCGCGCGCTGCGGTTTCAGACGGGAAGAGGATCCGCTTGTCACCTTTACGCATGTTGCCGCCCGCGCCGCTCAGGTTGTCAAAGCTGATCGCACCGCGCAGGGCACGGGAGAGGGGAGACGCCTGTACGGTCAGGCCGCTGCCGTTAAGCTGCACCTTCGCGCCGCCTTCCGCCCAGAACACGCTGTTTGGCGTGAGCAGCTTGCGGTACTCCGGCTTGATGTGCAGTTCGATATCAAACGCGTCCGCGCGAGGGCGAACGGTGATCACTTCCCCGACCTCAAACTTGCGATAGAGCACCACGGAGCCCGCCTGGACATCCGGCAGCGTTTCAGCACTTAAGGTCAGCGTGGTGGTCGGCAAGTCGCCCATGCTGTTTTCAATGGCTTTGTCCAGATTTGCGAACAGCGGATAGCTCTCGCGCAACGCACCTTTGCTGCCCGGCAGAATGCGGATCCCGCCGTTGACCCACTCGCTGGCGCTGGCGCCGAGGAACTCAACGCCGTCCAGGCCCACCTTCACGTCGACCCGGCTGTTGACCACAAATTTACTGTCGCCGTGCACCAGATTGCTGTACTGCGGATCGATGGCGGCGGAGAAGGAGACCCCTTTTTCTGTCAGCTTACGTTCGAGAACCTGGCCTACCTGCACACCGTGCAGGATCAGCGGCTGTCCGGCTTCGATGCCATAGCTCTCCGGTGCGTTCAGGGTAATCGTCTGCACGCCCGGCTTTTGCAGCAGCGCTTTATCCGCCGGGGCGATAACAAAGGTTTTATTCGGCTGGCCTTCTCCCGGGATCAGCTCGAAGGTACTGCCGGTCAGCAGTGAACTGATGCTGGCGTCGCTGAGCGACAGCTTCGGATTACGCAGCTCGATACGCGTCTTCTCCCGCAGGAGATCGACAACGCTAGGATCCACGGTCATCTCGCCGGTGACGGAGCCGCCTGCATTGAGGGTTAGTTTCGTCAGCTGGCCGACCTCTAATCCCTGGTACATCAGCGGGGTCGAGCCGGCTTTCAGTCCTTTAGCATCCGGCAGGGTCAGCTTGACGATGACGCCGCGCTGGCTGTGCGCCAGGTCAGCATACAGGCCAAACGTATCTTCAGCGGCGGCAGGGCTTGAGCCTTCCGGGGAATCGAAGGCGATAGCGCCATTCACCAGCGCCGCCAGGCTCTCAAGCTTCACTTTCGCACCGCTTAAGCTCAGATCGGCATCGACGCCGGAGACGTTCCAGAAGCGGCTGCCTTTTTTCACCAGGCTGGTAAAGCGCCGTTCGATCAGCACGTCGATGGTCACGCCGTCTTTGTTCGGGTTAATGGCGTAATCGTACACGCGGCCAACCGGAATTTTGCGGAAATAGACCAGAGAACCGCTGTTCAGCGATCCTAAATCCGGCGCGCGGAGATGGATCATCAAATCGCCGTTATTCAGCCGGTATTTTGGCTGCGTATCCAGCGCAACGAAGTGATCCTGCGGCTCACCTTTACCGGGCATCATGCCGATATAGTTACCGCCCACGAGCGCATCCAGCCCGGAAACGCCGGCCAGCGAGGCTTTTGGCGTTACCAGCCAGAACTGCGTTTCGGCGCGCAGCGCGTCCTGCATATCGGACTTAATGCTCGCCCGCACCTGGATTTTGTTCAGCCCTTTGCCGAGAGAGATATCCTGCACGGTACCCACTTCCACCCCCTGGAAGCGAACGGGGGTACGACCGGCGACAATGCCGTCCGCAGACTGGAAATCAATCGTGATGGTACTTCCGCGATCTTCATAGCTCGTCCAGATAAGCCAGCCTGCGATCATCAGCGCGATGACAGGCAGCAGCCAGAATGGCGAAATACGACGTTTTGTTTTAATTCTCGCTTCAGTCGGCGAAGCGGGCGTTTCCTGACTCATGTGCGTCCCAAAGTAAGCGGCTGTCCAGCCATTCCACTGCAAGAATAGTCAATATCACCGCAGAGCCGAAATAAAAAGCTGCGGGTCCCATGGTAAAAGCAAGTAACTGATCGCGATTGATGAGCGACATCATCAGCGAAATCACGAACAGATCCAACATCGACCAGCGACCGATCCAGGTCACGAATCGCAGAAGCAGGATGCGGGTGCGGAGTCCTTGTTCGCATTTAAAGTGAATGCTGATAAGTAGCGTAAACATCACCACCACTTTGGTAAAGGGCACCAGAATACTGGCGATAAAAACAATCGCGGCGACCCCCACGTTACTGTGCGCCAGAGAAATGATCCCGGAGAGGATCGTATCTTCCTGGCGGGCGCCGTTCACGTAAATCACCGAGATGGGCAGCATGTTGGCCGGTAACAAAAATACCAGAGAGGCGATCAGCGCCGCCCAGCATTTTTGCAGGCTATTGTTGCGCCGCAATCTTAGCGGAATATGGCAGCGTGGGCACCTGCCGCGTTTATCCGGAAAACCGGTGTAATGACATCCCAGGCAGACGCGCAGGTTTTCATCAGGCCGTGTCGCGGGGCGCTGGGGGTAAAAGCGCTCCCAGAGCTGTTCAACGTTCAGATGGATCATGGTCAAAATGCTCAGCAGGACCAGCGATATGAACGCAATAAGGCCAATGCCGGGCTGTAAAAACGCGTAGTCCTGCACCTTGATGGAGGCCACGCCGACGCCCACAAGATAGATGTCCAGCATGACCCACTCTTTGAGCTTATCCAGCATCAGCAGAACCGGGCGCAGGTTCATCCCCAGAATATTGCCAAACCACAGGTAGGCAATCGCCGCGACCAGCACCAGCGGTGCGCCGACGACGCAGAACAGCACCATCGCGCCGGTGAGCGGATCGCCCTCGCGCGTCATCTGCCAGATCCCCTGAAATACGTTGGCGTCGATGCGCACGCCCAGAAGATAGAGCTTCAGCAGCGGTTCGGTCCAGGCAAACGGCATCAGCAGCAGCATGGTGACCGCCATTGCGGCCAGACGCGTTAGCGACCAGTCTCGTCCATCGCGAATTTTGGCATCGCAGCGAGGACAAAAGGCGCTTTGGTGCGATTTCATCTTCGGCAACATAAAAAGCGTATCGCACTGGGGGCAACGCTGATAATGTGCACGAGGCAAAGCTTCGCTTACCGTATGGATAACGATCTTTCCTGTCGGCGTAATTTTGGGTGTTTTTATGGCCATGAGTCGCGCACGGTTTAGTATTGTTGAAAGTTATAATAACTCATGTACGGATTCATCTTGAGCATGAGCGCATTTAATGCTTATTTTAATAGGCTATGCGGTAAATTTGTAAGTTAACTAAGTGATTGAAGAATGAACAAAACAGAATTCTACGCGGATCTGAATCGCGATTTTAAAGCATTAATGGCAGGGGAAACCAGTTTCTTAGCCACTCTGGCAAATACCAGCGCGTTACTCTTCGAGCGCCTCTCTGACGTGAACTGGGTCGGCTTTTATCTGCTGGAAGACGACACGCTGGTGCTTGGGCCGTTTCAGGGCAAGCTGGCCTGCGTTCGCATTCCGGTAGGACGTGGCGTGTGCGGTACCGCCGTGGCAACGCGTGAGGTTCAGCGCGTTGAAGACGTCCACGCGTTTGACGGCCATATTGCCTGCGATGCCGCAAGCAACGCTGAAATCGTACTGCCGCTGGTGGTAAAAAATCAGATTATTGGCGTTCTGGATATCGACAGCACGGTCTTCAGCCGCTTCACTGTCGAGGACGAACAGGGGCTGCGCACGCTTGCGGCGAACCTGGAAAATGTTCTTGCAGAGACCGATTATCATAAATTCTTTGCGAGCGTCGCAGGATAATCAACGGATAACGTAGCATTTACTGATAGCGTCATTATAATGTCGCCTGTTCATGCCTGCGCTTGTTGGCAACGTCCGTTGTAATCAGGAAATTTCATGGAAAATCAACCTAAGTTGAATAGCAGTAAAGAAGTTATCGCATTTCTGGCCGAGCGTTTCCCGCAGTGCTTCAGCGCTGAAGGTGAAGCGCGTCCTCTGAA
This sequence comes from Enterobacter cloacae complex sp. I2, assembly GCF_014896205.1. Classification (NCBI taxonomy): domain Bacteria; kingdom Pseudomonadati; phylum Pseudomonadota; class Gammaproteobacteria; order Enterobacterales; family Enterobacteriaceae; genus Enterobacter; species Enterobacter cloacae complex sp. I2. The sequence goes on along the minus strand of NZ_JADBRA010000015.1, from coordinate 95,330 downwards.
AGTCGGTATCTTTCAGGATCTGGTCGCGCGCGTTGAGGGGGAGATGAACCTCAGCAAAACGCAGCTTCGCTCTGCATTACGCCTTTATACCTCGAGCTGGCGTTACCTGTACGGTATCAAGCCGGGTGCGACCCGTGTCGACCTTGACGGCAACCCGTGCGGTGAGCTGGACGAACAGCACGTAGAACATGCGCGTAAGCAGCTTGAAGAAGCCAAAGCTCGCGTGCAGGCACAGCGTGCGGAACAGCAGGCGAAAAAACGCGAAGCCGCAGCGGCAAACGGTCAGGAAGACGCCCCTCGTCGCGAGCGTAAACCGCGTCCGGCACCGCGTCGTGCAGAAAATAACGATCGCAAACCGCGTGCTGACAAACCAGCAGCTAAAGCCCCACGTGCGCCGCGCGAAGAGCCGCGCCACACCCCGGTTTCTGACATCAATGCGCTGAGCGTGGGTCAGTCTCTGAAGGTGAAAGCGGGTAACAACGCGATGGACGCCACCGTACTGGAAATCACCAAAGATGGCGTTCGTGTACAGCTGACTTCTGGTATGTCAATGATTGTACGCGCAGAACACTTGTTGTTCTGAAACGGAGGCCGAGCCTGGCATGAACACTTTTTTTAAGCTCACCGCGTTGGCTGGCCTGTTTGCTATAACAGGCCACGCTTTCGCTGTGGACGATATTACGCGTGTCGATCAAATTCCGGTTCTCAAGGAAGAGACTCAGCACGCGACGGTGAGTGAGCGCGTGACGTCGCGCTTTACTCGTTCGCACTATCGTCAGTTCGATCTCGATCAGGCCTTTTCGGCCAAAATCTTTGACCGTTATCTGAACTTGCTGGATTACAGCCATAACGTACTGCTGGCCAGCGATGTCGAACAGTTCGCGAAACGCAAATCCGAAGTGGGTGATGAGCTGCGCTCCGGAAAGCTGGATCTGTTTTACGATCTCTACAACTTATCGCAAAAGCGCCGTTTTGAACGTTATCAATACGCGCTCAAAGTGCTGGAACGTCCAATGGACTTCACCGGCAACGACACCTTTAATCTGGACCGCAGCAAAGCGCCATGGCCGAAAGACGAGGCTGAGCTGAATGCGCTGTGGGACGGAAAAGTCAAATATGATGAACTGAGCCTCAAGCTCACCGGCAAAGACGAGAAAGAGATCCGTGAGACGTTAAACCGTCGCTACAAGTTCGCTATTCGTCGTCTGGCGCAGACCAACAGTGAAGACGTTTTTTCACTGGCGATGACCGCGTTTGCGCATGAAATTGACCCGCACACCAACTATCTCTCTCCACGTAACACCGAACAGTTCAATACCGAAATGAGCCTGTCTCTGGAAGGTATCGGTGCGGTGCTTCAGATGGACGATGACTATACCGTTATCAACTCCATGGTGGCCGGCGGCCCTGCGTCTAAAAGCAAAGCGATCAGCGTAGGCGACCGCATTGTCGGTGTTGGTCAGACCGGAAAGAGCATGGTGGACGTGATTGGCTGGCGTCTTGATGACGTTGTTGCGCTGATCAAAGGGCCGAAGGGCAGCAAAGTGCGCCTGGAGATCCTGCCAGCCGGTAAGGGCACCAAAACCCGCATCATTACCCTGACCCGTGAGCGTATCCGTCTGGAAGATCGCGCGGTGAAAATGTCGGTGAAAACCGTGGGGAAAGAGAAGGTTGGCGTACTGGATATCCCGGGCTTCTACGTTGGCCTGACCGATGACGTGAAAGTGCAGCTACAGAAGCTTGAGAAGCAGAATGTCAGCAGCGTAATCATTGACCTGCGCAGCAACGGCGGCGGGGCACTGACCGAAGCCGTCTCGCTGTCCGGGCTGTTTATCCCGTCTGGCCCGGTGGTGCAGGTGCGCGATAACAACGGTAAAGTGCGTGAAGATGCCGATACCGATGGCGTGGTCTACTATAAGGGGCCGCTGGTGGTCCTTGTCGATCGCTTCAGTGCCTCAGCATCGGAAATCTTTGCTGCCGCCATGCAGGATTATGGCAGGGCGTTAATTGTCGGCGAACCGACGTTTGGCAAGGGCACCGTACAGCAGTACCGCTCTTTGAACCGTATTTATGACCAGATGCTGCGCCCTGAATGGCCGGCGTTGGGTTCAGTACAGTACACCATTCAGAAGTTTTACCGCGTCAATGGCGGCAGTACGCAGCGTAAAGGCGTCACGCCGGACATCATGATGCCGACAGGTACCGAAGAGACGGAAACCGGCGAGAAGTTTGAAGATAACGCGTTGCCGTGGGATAGCATCGATGCCGCGACATTCGTGAAATCGGGTGATATGAAGCAGTTCGGACCGGAACTGTTGAAAAATCATAACGATCGCATTGGGAAGGATCCTGAATTCCAGTACATCATGAAGGACATTGCGCGTTTCAACGCTCTGAAAGCGAAACGGAACATTGTGTCTCTGAACTACGCCCAGCGTGAGAAAGAGAACAATGAAGATGACGCGACGCGACTGGCGCGTATCAACGATCGCTTCAAGCGTGAAGGTAAGCCTCTGCTCAAAAAACTGGACGATCTGCCTAAGGATTACCAGGAGCCCGATCCGTACCTGGACGAGACGGTGCATATCGCGCTTGATCTCGCGACGCTGGAAAAAGATAAACCTGCCGTGCAACCTGCTCCGGCAAAATAACTCCCCAACAGGCACAAGAGATTGTGCCTGTTTCTTTTTGTTCTGCATCCTTCCGTCAGGCAGATTTCCAATTGTGTAAAGTTGTGTCTTTCTGGTGACTTACGCCGTCTGGATGCTTGAAAATACCCGCAATACCCATACGATGTGGGTAATCGCATAGTGCGTTTTGTTAAACTGAGGTTAAAAGAATATTATGATGCGAATCGCGCTCTTCCTGCTCACCAACCTTGCGGTTATGGTGGTATTCGGGCTGGTGCTAAGCCTGACGGGAATTCAGTCGAGCAGCGTTCAGGGTCTGTTGATTATGGCGCTGCTGTTTGGTTTCGGTGGCTCTTTCATTTCACTGCTGATGTCGAAGTGGATGGCACTGAAATCCGTGGGCGGTGAGGTTATCGAGCAGCCGCGTAACGATATGGAACAGTGGCTGGTGAGCACGGTTGCTCAGCAGTCAAAGCAGGCGGGCATTGCCATGCCGCAGGTGGCGATCTACCACGCGCCGGATATTAACGCATTTGCTACCGGTGCGCGTCGTGACGCGTCCCTGGTGGCCGTCAGTACCGGTCTGCTGCAAAACATGAGCCGTGACGAAGCGGAAGCGGTTATTGCTCACGAGATCAGCCACATCGCCAACGGCGATATGGTCACCATGACCCTGATCCAGGGCGTGGTGAACACCTTCGTTATCTTTATTTCCCGTATTCTGGCGCAAATTGCTGCCGGGTTTATGGGCGGCAACCGTGATGAGGGTGAAGAGAGCAACGGCAACCCGCTGATCTATTTTGCTGTTTCGATGGTGCTGGAACTGGTGTTCGGTATCCTGGCAAGCATCATTACCATGTGGTTCTCCCGTCACCGTGAGTTCCATGCGGATGCCGGTTCAGCGAAACTGGTGGGTCGTGAGAAGATGATTGCTGCGCTGCAACGTCTGAAAACCAGCTACGAGCCGCAGGAAGCGAACAGTATGATGGCCTTCTGCATCAACGGTAAATCTAAGTCGCTGAGCGAGCTGTTTATGTCTCACCCGCCGCTGGATAAACGTATCGAAGCGCTGCGTAGCGGCGAATACCTGAAGTAATACCAGCCGCATGAATAAAAACCGGGCAGGAGACCCTCTCCGCCCGGTTTTTTTATGCCTGCGCCTTCGGCTGGGTGATACGTACCCCGCTGACGACAGCCGCGAGGGTTGCCAGCGTCCCAGCGGTGATCAGCGCAACGTGTGTCGCATTTTGCCCGGCAAGGTTAAACATCAACGCCACCAGTGCGGCCCCGGTGCTTTGCCCTAATAGCCGTGCCGTCCCCAGCATTCCGCTGGCGCCACCGCTGCGATGGCGGGGGGCAGAGGTGATAATCGTGTGGTTATTCGGTGACTGGAACAGACCAAAACCTGCACCGCACAGGATCATGCGCCAGATAATATCCAGGTCCCCCGGCGAGTCGGGCAGTAGCGCCAGCGCAAACAGTCCCACAGCCATGACTACCAGCCCGATAGCCCCCAGCAGTCCGGCGTGAACTCGCTCAATAAGATACCCGGCCAGCGGGGCCATCACCATGGTTGCCAGAGGCCAGGGCGTGAGCAGCAAGCCCGTTTCCACTTCCGAACGACCGATCACGCTCTGTAAAAAGAACGGCAGCGCAACCAGCGCCAGCATCTGGGCGCAAAACGAGCAAATTGAGGTGCAAATGGAGAGCGAAAACAGTGGTATACGCAGCAAATCTACCGGCAGTAACGGCACGGGGAGCGCCAGCTGGCGTCGTACAAAGAAAAAGCCGATAACAAGCAGGGCAACGATTTCTGCGGCAATGAGCGTTAGCGACTGCCCCTGCGCAAATCCGCTCAGCGCGGTGATCAGCAGGCCAAAGGTCAGCGCGTTCATCACGGCGCTGGGCAGGTCGAAGCGTGGCGTGGTGCGTTTCGGACCATTTTCCGGGAGATAGCGCAGGGCGAAGAAAATAGCCACGATGCCAAGGGGCACGTTGATGGCAAACAGCCACTGCCACGAGGCGACAGACAGAATGGCAGCGGCAATCGTCGGCCCGGCGGCAGACGACACGGCCACAATAAAGGAGTTAATGCCCATGCCGCGTCCAAGGTGGCGATGAGGATAGATAAGCCGAATCAGGGCCGTATTCACGCTCATCAGCGCCGCGCCGCCGAAGCCCTGAGCGATACGCGCCAGGGTGAGGGTGTGCAGTGAATCAGAAAGGGCACAGAAGAGCGAGGTGAGGGTAAAGACCACCAGCCCGCACTGGTAAACCCGCCGATAGCCAAACATATCGCCGAGGAAAGAGAGTTAAAGGAGGGAAATCACAATCGCGATCTGGTACGCGTTCACAATCCAGATGGAGCTTGCGGGAGACGCATTAAGATCTTTTGCAATGGTAGGAAGAGCAACGTTGGCAATCGCACCGTCAAGGACGGCCATCGAAATGCCGATGACAATAGTGGCAATTGCCCCGTACCGCTGCGGTAAGGGCAGGCCATCAGAAACGTTTTTTTGCATGGGAAAAGAATGACTCAGCGTGAAATTATTTTCAGGGTAACTATTTTAGCACCGTTATTTCGGTTTTATGTCGCAGATTTGTAACGAAGTAAAGCCAGATAGATTGCAGCACGCATCACACGAATTTATAATAAAAACCGGTTCTGATTTTTATAAAACACTCTCCATGAGGTGATAAATGGCAATCGCAGATTTGGATAAGCAGCCAGATTCTGTTTCTTCCGTGCTGAAGGTGTTTGGCATCTTGCAGGCGCTCGGAGAAGAGCGTGAAATTGGTATTACAGAGTTGTCTCAGCGTGTGATGATGTCGAAAAGCACCGTTTATCGCTTTTTGCAGACGATGAAATCATTGGGTTATGTCGCGCAGGAAGGAGAATCAGAAAAATATTCTCTGACCCTGAAGCTGTTTGAACTGGGCGCTCGTGCCTTGCAAAACGTGGATCTGATCCGCAGCGCGGACATTCAGATGCGTGAACTTTCACGGCTGACGAAAGAGACAATTCACCTCGGCGCACTGGATGAAGACAGCATTGTTTACATCCACAAAATTGATTCCATGTACAATCTGCGCATGTATTCACGCATCGGTCGCCGTAACCCGCTCTACAGTACCGCAATTGGTAAAGTGCTGCTGGCCTGGCGCGATCGCGAAGAGGTGAAGCAAATCCTTGACGGCGTGGAATACAAGCGAAGTACCGACCGCACTATCACCAGTACGGATGAACTGCTGCGCGTGCTGGATAGCGTGCGTGAGCAGGGCTACGGGGAAGATAACGAAGAGCAGGAAGAAGGGCTGCGCTGCATCGGTGTGCCGGTGTTTGACCGCTTCGGCGTTGTCATTGCGGGCCTGAGCATCTCGTTCCCAACGCTGCGTTTCTCCGAAGAGCGTCTTCATGAGTATGTGGCAATTCTGCATACCGCAGCGCGCAAAATTTCAGAGCAGATGGGCTATAACGACTACCCGTTCTGATCGATGCCGCCAGTAAAAAACGCCGCATTTTCGCGGCGTTTTTGCAGATTGAGTTCAGCGCGGATTAGCCGTTATCAACCACGACAGAGGACTTACGCAGTACGGGACAGTTGCTTAGCCCGATGATCCCGCTGTCTGAATGGATGTACTGCGCCGTGCTTACCCCCTGGGCGGTGAGATATTTACACTGAATACCCAAACCCGCGGCATTTTCTTTGCTTCCCATTAATACGCCATACCCACTTAACAGCAGGCCGATCCACACAAGTGCCAGTACAATTACCGTACGAACGAGTAAACGCATCGATGCCTCTTTTTTCTTTGTTGTCATGGAGTAAGCGTAACGGGTTTACGCAGTGAAACAAGTGCACGATTCCGAAAAGAGTCAGTTGAAGGTACAGTTAGCCCCTGTTTAAGATAGCCGTGATAACCTGGCTACATCAGGTCATAAGACGGAGTGTGGAGTGAAAAAAATACGCTGGGTAATTCTGGTTATAGTGTTGATAGCATGCGTGGTGCTGTGGACGCAGACTATCAATGTGATGTGCGATCAGGATGTACAGTTCTTTAGCGGCATTTGTTCAATCAATAAGTTTATCCCCTGGTAGACGTCATTTTTACGCTGAGCGATGTTCTTACGTGGCGGCAGTGGTAAAATAGTGGTTTTTACTGAGGTGGTGAAATGGGTGAGTTACTGAATTCGGGGCTGCTGAGCATTGCATCCCTGGTAATGGTGTTGGTTGTGCTGGCTGTTGGCCTGGTGCTGTGGTTCTTCGTTAACCGCGCCAGTTCCCGCACAAACGAGCAAATTGAGCTGCTGGAAGCGTTGCTGGATCAGCAGAAAAGGCAGAATGCGTTGCTGCGTCGTTTGTGCGAAGCCAACGAACCGGAAGCGAAAGCGATACCGAAGGACGCTACTGCTCCGCAACAAGACGAGGAAGACTTCATTCGCCTGGTAGCCGAACGATAGTCTGCACGGATCGGGGAGGTGGCCTGAGCGTACGGCGTAAATCTCCTCCCTTATCACGTTTTTCCCGCAACATCCCCGCTAAGAATTAAGCAGTAGTTAACTCTTGTTTCAGTGCACTGAAAACTGGCGAATATTTATCCTTATTTAACAAATACCGTTTCGTTGAATAAATAGTGTGCTTTAACTCGCCAAAAGTGTTTTATTTTTATCGAAACGTTTTGCTTGCCTTCTTTTGAGGCAGAGTCATAAAAATTTCATTATTTTGGTGCAGAATAACGCTTATTAAATGGTGGATTTTAATACAGTTAGCAATAGCTAATTAACTTTGTATATTCACTGTCACACGTTGGTGCGTTGCAATGTTTTCAGCATAACTTTTCACAAAAAGTTCTAACTCAGTCATTCCTTTAAAGAAAAGTAGGGTTTGGGATGGACGCTTTGAAATGATTGAGCTATGTTTAAAAAGTCTTTGATTACAGGGCGCGTCAAGGCTCTCTGTAGGCCGTTAGATCAGGTGGCGCTTCATTTGACAATACGCATAACCGTGCAGATTGTTCTGGAGTAACACGTGAATTTGTGCGGCGGATCGAGACACGTTTAAAAATGGCTTGCCATATTAAACGTTGTGTGTGATAACACGTTTTGGGTCAAACGAGGTACAGTTCTGTTTATGTGTGGCATTTTCAGTAAAGAAGTCCTGAGTAAACACGTTGTCGTTGAATACCGCTTCTCTGCCGAACCTTATATTAGTGCCTCAAGCAGTAATGTCTCAGTTTTATCTATGTCAAAGCCTGCGGGCTAAGAAAACACTCTAAGGAATTTTGCAAATGGCAAAGATTAAAGGTCAAGTTAAGTGGTTCAACGAATCTAAAGGTTTTGGTTTCATTACTCCTGCTGACGGCAGCAAAGACGTGTTCGTACACTTCTCTGCAATCCAGGGTAACGGCTTCAAAACTCTGGCTGAAGGCCAGAACGTTGAGTTCGAAATTCAGGACGGCCAGAAAGGCCCAGCTGCGGTTAACGTAACTGCTATCTGATCGAATCACTGCTGACTGAAGCGCCAGGCGCTTCGCTCTCAGACATAAGCCTCGCCGATGCGGGGCTTTTTTATTCGCTTATTTTTCAAAATATTACGTAATCCACCTCTGTTAGTATCTTGTTGCAAACCCGTGAGGTTATTAGCATTCTTTTCCCGTCTTATTATCCGTTTTTCCCGTTAAATCAGGGCGTTGATCAACAGCCCTGGGGTTAAGGTGAAAAAAAAGACAATAACGACCACCGGAAACTTTACGCCGGCACGTTTTGCACTTCTGTGTCTCGCCATCTTTTGTAGCCTCGCGTTTCTGCTGGGCCGCGTGGCGTGGCTACAAATTATCAAACCGGATAATCTGGTGAAGCAGGAGGATATGCGCTCCCTGCGCGAAGTGGCGATAGATGCCCCGCGTGGAATGATTGTTGACCGTGAAGGGCGTCCCCTTGCGGTAAGCGTACCCGTGCAGGCCGTCTGGGCCGATCCCAAAACCGTGCTGGAAAAAGGGGGAGTAGGGTTTGATTCGCGCTGGCAGGCTCTGGCAAATGCCTTACATCTTTCTCTGAGCACGCTCGCATCCCGGATTAACAGCAACCCGCACGGGCGATTCATTTATCTTGCCCGTCAGGTTGATCCCTCTCAGGCAAAGTGGATCGATAAGCTGCATCTTCCCGGTATTAACCTTCGCGATGAGTCCCGCCGCTTTTATCCCGCCGGACACGTGGCGGCTAACCTGATTGGCTTCACGAACATTGATGGTCAGGGTATTGAGGGCGTCGAGAAAAGTTTCAACACGCAGCTCACCGGGAAAGCAGGCGTGCGGCTGGTCAGGAAAGATCGCTATGGACATGTGGTGGAGAACCTCACTGAGGTGGCCCCCGTTCCTGCCCACAATATCCAGCTCAGTATCGATGAACGCCTGCAAACCATCACCGAAGACGCGCTGGATAATGCCGTGGCGTGGAACAAAGCCGAGTCAGGCGCGTCGGTACTGATTAATATCCAGACGGGCGAAATACTGGCGATGGCCAGCTTCCCGGACTTCAACCCCAACAATCGGGAAGGGGCAACGCTGGATGATTTTCGCAATCGCGCGATCAGCGACACCTTTGAACCGGGCTCGACCGTTAAGCCTCTGGTGTTGATGACGGCGCTACAGCAGGGGCTGGTTCAGCCTGACAGCGTGATAGACACGCATCCCTACACTATTGATGGGCATCGTATTCGCGACGTGGGCTACTATCCGGAACTGACGATGACCGGGATCCTGCAAAAGTCCAGCGACACGGGCGTATCCCGTCTTTCGCTGGCGATGCCCGTGCAACGGTTACTGGATACCTATAAGCACTTTGGTTTTGGCGAGAGTACCGGGCTTGGCTTAACGGGGGAAAGCGCTGGCTTACTGCCACAGCGAAAATTCTGGAGCCAGTTAGACCGGGCGACCTTTGCATTCGGCTATGGCCTGATGGTCACCCCCCTCCAGTTGGCGCATGTGTATGCCACCATCGGCAGCTATGGTATTGAACGGCCTCTGTCCATTACCCGTATCGATCCGCCGGTGATCGGCAAACGGGTGATGCCCGAGGAAATTGTTCACGAGGTGGAACACATGATGGAGAGCGTCGCGTTACCCGGCGGTGGCGGGATCAAAGCAGCGGTGCGTAACTATCGCGTGGCGATTAAAACCGGGACGGCCAAAAAAATCGATGAACACGGTAAGTATGTGGATAAATACGTCGCCTACACTGCGGGCGTTGCGCCCGCCAGCGATCCCCGTTTTGCGCTGGTGGTGGTGATCAACGACCCGAAAAACGGCGCCTACTACGGCGGGGCCGTTTCTGCGCCCGTTTTCAGCGAAATTATGGGGAACGTACTGCGTCTGGAAAACGTAAAGCCTGACGGGCTGCCGGCAGATTCTGACCATCTGATTGTGATGCGTCACCCAGCCGTTTATAACACTGGCGAATAGCGGTACACTTCGCCTTTTGGTTTACGCCCTGGAGTTGTCATGTCTTTCTGCTGTCCCCTTTGCCACGCGCCGCTGACGCGCGCGGAGAAAACGTTTATCTGTCCACAGGGACATCAGTTTGACAGGGCGAAAGAGGGCTATGTGAATCTTCTGCCTGTACAGCACAAGCGCTCCCGGGACCCGGGTGACAGCGCGGAGATGATGCAGGCCCGCCGGGCGTTTCTCGATGCCGGGCACTATCAACCGCTCAGGGATTGTGTCGTCGACTTACTCGGTAACTGTCTGACAGAAGGCGCATCCGCCATGCTGGATATCGGCTGTGGCGAAGGCTACTACACCGCAGCGTTTGCAGACGTGGCGGCTGAGAAGGGCGCCGAAACGTACGGCCTGGACGTATCGAAAGTGGCAATCCGTGCGGCAGCAAAACGCTATTCCGCGGTGACGTTCTGCGTGGCCTCCAGCCACCGTCTGCCGTTTGAGGAGGCGAGCATGGATGCCGTGGTGCGTATCTACGCGCCGTGCAAGGCAGAGGAGCTGGCGCGCGTGGTTAAGCCCGGCGGGTGGGTTATCACCGTTACGCCAGGGCCTCGTCATCTGCTGGAGCTGAAAGGGCTAATTTATGATGAAGTGCACCTGCATGCGCCTCACTCAGAACAGCTGGCGGGCTTTGCGTTAAAGCAGGAGCTGTCGGTGGCGTATGAAATAACGTTACAGGGAAGCGAAGCCGTGGCGTTACTGCAAATGACGCCGTTTGCGTGGCGGGCAAAACCCGCGGTGTGGGAAACGCTGGCAGCGCAGACAGAATTTCGCTGCCAGACGGATTTCAGCATCCATTGCTGGCAGCGCGAAGATTAACCCGCGAAGTGTGCCCAGAGGATTTGGGCACCAATCCCGATCAACACGATACCGCCCAAAATTTCGGCTCGTTTACCCAGCAGCGGGCCAATGAACCGGCCAACCATCATCCCCAGCGTTGACATGATAAGCGTCGCGCAGCCAATCGCCAGCGCGGTGGCGATAATATTGACCTGCAAAAACGCCAGACCGACACCGACGGCCATGGCGTCCAGGCTGGTTGCGATAGCGGTGGTCACCAGAAGCCAGAAGCCGTGGCGGTGCAGCGGCGCGTCATCTTCATCGCTGTTGCCCCGCAAGCCTTCAATCACCATCCGGCCGCCGAGAAAGACCAGCAGCACGAAGGCAATCCAGTGGTTCCACTCCAGCACAAACTGGCTGGCGAGCATCCCCAGACCCCACCCGATAAGCGGCGTCAGCGTTTCGATAGCGCCGAAGATAAGACCGGTACGCAGGGCTTCGGAAAATTTAGGTTTATGGAGGGTGGCACCTTTACCGATAGAGGCGGCAAATGCGTCCATTGACATGCCAAAGGCCAGGAGGATCGTAGCGGAGATATTCATAAGCGCGTCCAGACCGGGGATATCCATATGACACATCACTGCCCCCAGTAAACAGCAGTTGATGTATCTATGGTCTCGCCTGATCCCTTTGGCACAGTAAGTGCTGAAAGCGATCCGTACGCGCCACGTTTTTCAACGAGTATGTTGACACGTACATTTCCTGAAGGCAGGAAATCGGCTACTCCCCAACGACGGGCGCAACCTTAACATATTTTGAGAATATAAAACAACAGTCAGAAAGGCTTAATTCAGGCACTGCGTTGATAACGATTTTCATTTAGATTTATGCGTGAAAATATCGTTAAGAAATATAAGTTAATTAACAGGGAAGATATAGCATCGGCTATATTGCGAACAAAAAAATTACGCAATATATAGCCGAAGCTATAATTTTAACTCATTGAGTTTTAACAAGTAATCTGTAAATCTTTTCCAGGTCATCAATATTTTTAACCCGAATGAGCAGGCGGCGTTGTTCTAATTGCATCACCAGCACCCCGTCCTCGGATAAATTCATCTCTTTAATACGGTTATATTCTATCCAGACATTGGCGAAGAAGAATCCCTGTTTTTTAAAAATGAGTTTTGGCGAGCGGATCCAGAACAGGTAAATCGCCATTAATGCCAGCGCACATAATAACCATGTGGTTAATATTGCACCGTGGCTGGTCACGTTATTGTAAATCAGAATGACCACCAGCCCGGCGAAGATGAATGCATCAATGCGTCCACGGCGTAAGAGGGGAAGGGTCAGCAGCGTCTCGCCGTGGCGGCGAGGCATAATGAACTCGTCATAGATCGCGTAAGCCAGAAGGGCAACAATAAACAAAACCAGTACGGTGTCCGTGACAGTCATTCATCCTCCAGATAAAAAGACCGGGGGCAAGCCCCCGGTCGGTAACGCGTTTTATTACAGACCCAGCAGGCCGACGGCGTAGCCCGCGATACCGATGACGAAGAAGCCAACGATGATCCACAGCGGGTTTACTTTCTTACGCAGCAGCCACATGCAGGCAAAGGTTAACAGCAGCGGTACCAGGCCCGGCATCAGCTGGTCCAGAATGGTCTGCACGGTGGTAACGCGCGTCTGACCATCCTGACCGGTGATGGTCGATACCACCAGTGGGATGTTCACGTGCGTCCACTTGTTAACCAGCGCCCCCATCACAAACAGGCCGAGAATTGACGCCCCCTCGGTCAGTTTTTGCAGGAAGCCGCCGCCCATATCCTTAACGATATCCACCCCTTTACGGTAGCCGTACGCCACGCCGTAGTAACGGGTCAGCAGACGCACCGCGTTAAACAGGATGAAGAACAGCAGCGGACCAAGCAGGCTGCCGCTCATGGCAATACCGGCACCCAGCGCCGCAAACACCGGACGCACGGTTCCCCAGAAGATAGGGTCGCCCACGCCTGCCAGCGGCCCCATCAGACCGACTTTGATACCGTTGATGGCACCATCGTCAATCTCAGCCCCGTTCGCACGCTGCTCTTCCATCGCCAGCGTTACGCCCAGAACAGGCGCCGCGACGTAGGGATGGGTGTTGAAGAATTCCAGGTGACGCTTAATTGCCTGACGGCGCGCTTCGTTGTTTTCCGGATACAGGCGTTTGATTGCCGGCACCATGGAGAAGCAGAAGCCGAGCGCCTGCATACGTTCGAAGTTCCATGAACCCTGAAACAGGTTAGAACGGATGAACACGCCACGAATATCACCCGGAGTGAGTTTTTTCTCAGTGGTAGTTTTTGTCATATCAACCATTTCGCTCACCTGTTAGTCCAGTTCGTTATCGAGATCGTTGTTACCAGCAGCCTGCGCAGGGGCACCCGCGACGCGGTTGTATTTCGGGCTGAGCTGGATATAAAGAATTGCCATCACCGCGCCAATCACGCCGAGCGCAACCAGGTTGAAGTTGGTGAACGCAGCGGTAACGAAGCCGAGGTAGAAGAATGGCATCAGGTAGCCCGCGCGCATCATGTTGATGACCATCGCGTAACCGACCACCACGATCATGCCGCCGGCGATGTTCAGACCGCTGGTGACCACTTCAGGGATGGCGTTCAGCATGCTCTGAACTTCGCTGGTCCCCACGGAGATCGCCACGATAACCGCCGGGATCGCGATACGCATCGCTTGCAGGAACAGGGAGGAAACGTGGATCCAGGAGAGCGCCGTAAGGTTGCCGTTTTCGGCTGCCTTATCCGCCGCGTGCTGGAAGGCCACGGTGATAGTACGAACGATGATGGTCAGTACCTGGCCCGCAGCGGCCAGTGGGATAGCCAGCGCGATACCGGCACCAATACTCTGGTGACCGGCGATAACCAGAACGGTTGAGATAATGGACGCCAGGGCGGCATCTGGCGCAACGGCTGCACCGATGTTCATCCAGCCGAGGGCGATCATTTCCAGCGTACCACCGATAATGATACCGGTTTTCATGTCACCGAGAACGGCGCCAATCAGCGTACAGGCCACCAGAGGACGGTGGAACTGAAATTCATCAAGTACGGATTCCATACCCGCAATACATGCGACGATGAACACCAGTACAATTTGAAGAGTAGTAATCTCCATTGCACTTCTCCTATTACATAAGCTTTATATGAAAAACCGGCCCGGGCTTATTTCCCCACTTTGCCGATCAAATCCATCATTTTCAGTTTCTGATCCGTGGAAACCTTACGGGCTTCCAGTTCGATACCGCGGGCATTCAGCTTATTGAAGGCCTCAATATCTTTCGCATCCACTGAAATCGCGTTATTGACCTGCGTTTTGCCCTGACGGAATGCCATACCGCCAATGTTAACGGAGGTGATTTTCACGCCGCCTTCAACAAGGCGTTCGACGTCTGTCGGGTTGGTGAAGAGAAGCATCACGCGTTCGCCCGCATATTTCGGGTTGTTGTAAACGCGGATCATTTTGGCGACATCCACGACGTGCGCGGTAACGCCCGGCGGTGCAACCTGGGTAAGAAGTGTTTTGCGGACAGTGTCAGCGGCCACTTCGTCACTGACCACGATAATGCGTTGTACGTTTGTCTCTTTGGTCCAGCGTGTCGCCACCTGGCCGTGGATCAGACGGTCATCAATACGCGCAAGGCCGATAACCATGTAATCGTTCGGACCCATTGGCTTCGCCGGTGCAGCGGCCTTTGGTGCAGCAGGGGCAGGGGCGGGTTTTTCAACCGGCTGTGCTTTCAGCGCCTTAACGCCTTCGCGACCGGTTTCCACCGCCAGCGCCACCAGCTCGTCAAAGCCTGGGTTGTCGTCACGCGCCATCAAGGTTTCCACCAGCATCGGGATATTCACCCCGGCGACGACTTCATAATGCTCTTTATCGACGACAATGCGGCTGGCAGCGTTGAACGGGCTGCCGCCCCATGTATCAACGAGAAACAGCACGCCTTTGCTGGTATCCAGCTTCTCAAGCTGAGCAGTGTATTTTTCAATCAGCGTCTCGGCGTTTTCACCGGGAACGAAATCGATCCAGCCGACGTTTTCCTGCTCGCCTAACAGCATCTCTGCCGTTTTGAGTAACTGCTCCGCAGCCCAACCATGTGTGCCTATGACAATAGCAATGGTCACTTGCTACCTCCTATTATTATCATTTATACGTCTGCCAGGCAGGCGTACTGAGAATCGTATTGGCGAACCGAATCGATTCAGATAAGGGTTAGAGTTCTAAAAAACCAAGACTTCCGCGAATTATTTTAGATAGTGAAAAAATAATTTATGTGATGAAGATCCGTAATTTAGCTACGCATTACAGATTTTTCTAAAAGATAAACCGCGTGTGTTACAGAAGTTTGCAAAGGAACGTAAATCTTTGCTAAATACCAATTGTCTCTGATATGTTTAGCGTCCGTTTAATTATTCAGGAGTATAGGGCTACAGCCCACTATATGGACCGTCACCGACGTCAGTCATCTTCCAGGCCATCCCGCGCCTTATTCACCGGCGATCTTCGCCACGCATCGACTCTCATTTCCTTTGAACTGCCCGAAATCAGCGGGGCACCGTTTTGTCATTCCTTTAGCAGGAGCGTGTCATGGAATTCTTAATGGACCCGTCAATCTGGGTAGGACTGCTTACGCTGGTCGTGCTGGAGATCGTTCTCGGTATTGATAACCTGGTGTTTATCGCCATCCTGGCGGACAAGCTGCCGCCGAAACAGCGTGACAAAGCCCGTCTGATCGGCCTCTCGCTGGCGCTGATCATGCGACTGGGCCTGCTCTCCGTGATCTCGTGGATGGTTACGCTGACGAAGCCGCTGTTCACCGTGATGGATTTCACCTTCTCCGGTCGCGATTTGATCATGCTGGTGGGGGGGCTTTTCCTGCTGTTCAAAGCCACAACGGAGCTGCATGAACGGCTGGAAAACCGGCAGCACGACGGTGGACACGGTAAAGGCTATGCCAGCTTCTGGGTCGTTGTTCTTCAGATCGTGGTGCTTGATGCGGTCTTCTCGCTGGATGCGGTGATTACGGCGGTCGGCATGGTGAACCATCTGCCGGTGATGATGGCGGCGGTTGTGATTGCGATGGCGGTAATGCTGCTGGCCTCGAAGCCGCTGACGCGTTTCGTCAACCAGCATCCGACGGTAGTGGTGCTGTGTCTGAGCTTCCTGCTGATGATTGGTCTGAGCCTGGTGGCAGAAGGTTTTGGCTTCCATATTCCGAAAGGCTACCTGTACGCCGCGATTGGCTTCTCGATCTTAATCGAGCTGTTTAACCAGATTGCGCGCCGTAACTTTATTAAGCAGCAGTCGAATCAGCCGCTGCGCGCCCGTACCGCCGATGCGATCCTGCGCCTGATGGGCGGCCGTCGCCAGGTGAACGTGCAGGCGGACAGCGAGAACCGCAACCCGGTTCCGGTGCCGGAAGGCGCGTTTGTGGAAGAAGAACGCTATATGATCAACGGCGTGCTTTCGCTGGCCTCCCGCTCCCTGCGCGGCATTATGACGCCGCGCGGAGAAATCAGCTGGGTGGATGCCAACCTGAGCATCGACGAAATTCGTCAGCAGCTGCTCTCCTCGCCGCACAGCCTGTTCCCGGTCTGTCGGGGCGAGCTGGATGAGATCATCGGCGTGGTGCGCGCGAAAGAGATGCTCGTGGCGCTGGAAGAGGGCGTCAACGTCGAGGCCGTTGCGGCCGCGTCGCCTGCCATCGTGGTGCCGGAGACGCTGGATCCGATTAACCTGCTGGGCGTGCTGCGTCGTGCCCGCGGCAGTTTTGTTATCGTTACCAACGAATTTGGTGTGGTACAGGGTCTGGTCACGCCGCTTGACGTGCTGGAAGCGATCGCAGGTGAATTCCCCGATGCGGATGAAACGCCGGAAATCGTTGCCGACGGTGACGGCTGGCTGGTGAAAGGTACCACCGATCTGCACGCGCTCTCGCACACGCTGGGCGTTGAAAACGTAGTCAATGACGATGAAGACATCGCCACCGTGGCAGGGCTGGTGATTGCCGTTAACGGACAGATCCCGCGTGTCGGTGATGTGCTGGAGCTGCCGCCGCTGCAAATTACCATCGTTGAAGCCAACGACTATCGCGTTGATATGGTGCGTATTGTTAAAGAGCAGTCTGCACACGACGAAGAAGAGTAACGCTTGCTAGCGTAACGGCAATAACGGCACGATGTGTCCATTGTGACGGGCTGGCGGAGAGGCACTTTCCGCCAGCCATGTCGGAAACTCCCGCAGCGGCATTGGTCGCGCATACAAGAATCCCTGCAAAATGTGTACGCTGTGACGGCGCAAATAGCGCGACTGCTCCTCGGTTTCAACCCCTTCCGCAACCAGTTCTATATTCAGCCGCTGGCCCAGCGCAATAATGATATCCGTGACCGTTGAGTTCACGGCGTCGGTGTCGATCGCGGTGGTGAAGGATTTATCAATTTTCAGCACGTCCGGACGCAGCTTTTCAAGCCACGAAAGTGAGCTATTGCCGGTACCAAAATCATCAATCGCAAGTTTCACCCCTTTACGGTGCAGCTCGCGCACGATGCGGTAATCCACATCAAGCAACGCATCGCGTTCAGTTAACTCCACAATCAGCTGCTGAACCGGATTGGCGTTAAACCAGATGCGGTTGAGATCCCGGATCAGCGCAGCGCGGCGAAAATGGCTGGCGGCCACGTTAATGCCGATATGGAAATCGCGCGAGGCCGGGAAATAGCCTATCTGCCGCACCGTTTCGCTGATGACGTAGCGGGTAAGCGGAACAATCAGGTTATGTTCTTCGGCCAGAGGGATAAAGACATCGGGTGAGATCCATCCCTGACGCGGGTTATTCCAGCGCAGAAGGATCTCGACGCCGACGCACTCCCGCGTGCGGGCATTCATCAGCGGCTGGCAGAAGAGTTCAAACTCCCGGGCGGCAATCCCCATATTGATTTCCCAGGTGAAACTGATGCGCCGCGCCGTGGCGAGCCAGACGATATAGCCCATCAGTAAGCTGAGCATCAGCGCCAGCGGCAGCTGAGTGGGCAGATTCCTCAACGCCATTTCGCCTGGCCCCGGGCCGCTGACCGTGACGCTGAAGGGATACCGCTGCGACGACTGTTCCAGCAGGGAGGCGTGTTCATCGAAGGTCAGCGTATTCGTGACCTGTTGCCCGTCGCGGAGAAAATTATCGCCCACCTTGAGGACAACGTCGGTAATCAGCGGCCGCTGCGGCTCAAGGATCATTTTGGTGATGAGATCGATATTCACCACCTCCATCACCCCATCCTTGCTCCGGCCCGCCACGGGGGACCACTGGATCAGCACCGGGCTGCCCTTTAACAGCCACCGGTCGGTCAATAACAGCAGCCTGGGATCGCTCGCCGGCAGGATCGGGTGAAATTCGCTGACGGGAACATTACGAATGCCGAACACGCTTGAGCAATACAGCGTGCCGTCTTTTACAAGGGCGATTGAGCGTACGGTTTGCAGAATCGCCGCCTGTTTTCGCAGGACAAGATTCACCTCGGAACAGGGTTCACCCACCAGCGCGATGAGGGTTT
The DNA here is from genome assembly GCF_014896205.1 of Enterobacter cloacae complex sp. I2. Classification (NCBI taxonomy): domain Bacteria; kingdom Pseudomonadati; phylum Pseudomonadota; class Gammaproteobacteria; order Enterobacterales; family Enterobacteriaceae; genus Enterobacter; species Enterobacter cloacae complex sp. I2. The sequence continues at coordinate 76,813 of NZ_JADBRA010000015.1, read as the reverse complement.
CACGGTGGGTTTCCAGGGACATCAGCACCTTGTCCAGCGCGCGGACGGTGCTCTGAGCGAAGTCCTGGATCCGATCCTGATTTATGTTGCGCTGTGAAATAAAGCGAATGCCCAACGTCAGGACGAGCGTCATGAGCGCAACCGTGACGCAGACGATAACGCGTTTTCGGCGATAGTCTTTAATGATCGTTTGTGCAGTTTGCATGAACGGTCGCCTGTTAAGCACCGGCCGGAAGAGCCAGACGCAACAGTGACAGTGTAGTGGGGATTACGTGAAGCGACGAGATGAGAGGAGAAAATTCGCCCATCCGTTGTGGATGGGCGAAAGGAAGGATTAGTCGCACTGCACCTTAATGGCCAGACCACCGCGGGAGGTCTCGCGGTACTTCGCATTCATGTCCTTGCCGGTTTCGTACATGGTTTCGATAACCTTATCCAGCGACACGCGGGGCTCGCTGGTGCGGCGCATCGCCATGCGCGAGGCGTTGATGGCCTTAACGGAGGCGATGGCGTTACGCTCAATGCACGGCACCTGCACCTGGCCGGCAACCGGGTCACAGGTCAGACCGAGGTTATGCTCCATGCCGATTTCCGCCGCCACGCAAACCTGCTCAGGGCTTGCGCCCAGCAGCTCCGCCAGTCCCGCTGCCGCCATGGAGCAGGCAACGCCCACTTCACCCTGACAGCCCACTTCCGCACCGGAGATAGAGGCATTCATTTTGTACAGCGCGCCGATGGCGCCTGCCGCGAGGAAATAACGGATGTAGATGTCCGGCGTGACGGGCTCGATAAAGTGATCGTAGTAGGCCAGCACCGCCGGAACGATACCGCACGCGCCGTTGGTCGGCGCGGTCACCACGCGGCCCCCTGCGGCGTTCTCTTCGTTCACCGCCAGAGCAAACATGTTCACCCAGTCAACCACGTTCATCGGGTCGTTGGAGAATTTGTCCGTGGTGACCAGCATACGGCGCAGCGCAGATGCACGGCGCGGCACGCGCAACGGGCCCGGCAGAACGCCTTCGGTGTTCATACCGCGATCGATACAGGCGCGCATGGTTTGCCATACGTTAGCAAAATAGTCTTCGATCTCTTTTTTGCTGTGCAGCGCCAGCTCGTTCTTCATCACCATGCCGGAGAGGGACAGACCGGTCTCTTTGCAGTAGCCCAGCATTTCGGTGGCGGATTTGAACGGATAGGGCACATTGACGTCGCCCGCGCTCTCTTTACCAAAGTGTTCTTCGTCAACGATGAAGCCACCGCCGATGGAGTAGTAGGTTTTGCTGTAGATCTCTTTTTCGCCGTTCCAGGCGTGGATGGTCATGCCGTTTTCGTGCAGCGGCAGGTTGTCGCTGCGAAAACGCATCCCGTCATCCTGCGGGAAGTCCACTTCATGCTGACCGTTAGCCAGCAGCAGGCGTCCGCGCGTTTCCACGTCGCGGATAAATGCCGGAATGGCATCAATATCAACAGTGTCCGGCATGTTGCCCGCCAGACCCATAATAATGGCGATATCGGTGTGGTGGCCTTTACCCGTTAATGACAGTGAACCGTAAACGTCTACGGCGACACGGGTAACGCTTTCCAGTAATCCTTTTTCGACCAGATCATCGACGAACTGTTTACCGGCCTTCATCGGCCCTACAGTGTGGGAAGAGGACGGGCCAATCCCCACTTTGAACATGTCGAATATACTAATCACTTTCACACTCCTGACAGGGTTACTGGGGTTCCAGTAACGATGTTATAACTGCGCATAGTGTAAGAGGGAACACCAACCTCGGCTTAACTATTCACATGAATTAAACTAATGGTTAACGATGGTTTTGCTAATAGCGCGACGCCGATCGCAAACCTGCCAGAAAAGGGTGGAATGTAAAGTATAGTCAAGGCTTCAGGCCGATTTGCAGCGCCAGTTCACGAATAATGCCTGCCGTCATGCCCCAGACAAAATAATGCTGATACCACGATAGCCAGACCCGATGATCGTGCCCGCGACGGTGAATATCCAGCGGGTGATAGCGACCCAGACGAAGGGCCTCTTCAAGCGGCATTTCGAACACAGCTGAAACTTCATCGACGCTGGCGTGATATTGAAGATCGGGCGGAATAATGCCGACCACCGGCGTGACCTGAAAACCGGTGACGCTGTCGACCGGCGGCAGCACGCCGATCACCTCCACCGCTTCCGGGGGGATCGCCACTTCCTCATGCGCCTCGCGCAGCGCGGCGGCAATCAGGGAAGCATCGGTGCTGTCCACCGCGCCGCCGGGAAACGCAACCTGACCGGCGTGTTTTCGCATATGCGGTGCGCGCTGGGTAAGCAACAGACCCGGCTGTTCACGACGCACTACCGGGATCAGCACCGCCGCCTGACGTTGATTCAACGTGGCGCGGTTGACCTGGGGCCGCAGAAGCTGAAAGCGCGACAAAAAATCATCCAGCGTCAGGTTTTCTTTCTTCACCGTGAGTTCTCCAGTTGTTTCAGGATACGATTCACTTTATCAAACGTTTCCTGATATTCCGCCCCGGCCTGGCTGTCGGCCACAATGCCACCGCCTGCGGAGCAGTACAGATTCCCGTCGCAGGCGGTGAGCGTGCGAATGGCGATGCTGGTGTCCATGGTTCCGCACAGGCTCACATAGCCGATGCTGCCGCACCAGGCGTTGCGTCGATGGGGTTCCAGTTCGTCGATAATCTCCATCGCGCGCACCTTTGGCGCGCCGGTGATGGAGCCTCCCGGAAACGCGGCGCGGAGCAGATCGCAGGCGGTGCGCGAGGACGGCAGACGGGCGGTAATGGTGCTGACAAGATGATGCACCGCCGGGAAAGGCTCCACGATAAACAGCTCCGGTACGCGCACGCTGCCCGGCTCGGCGACGCGACCAATGTCATTGCGCATCAGATCGACAATCATCAGGTTTTCGGCACGGTCTTTGGGCGAGGCAGCCAGCTTCTGCGCCTGCTGACGGTCTGCATCCGGATCGGCAAGGCGCGGCAGGGTGCCCTTGATTGGGCGGGTCTGAATCGTTCCTTCCGCCAGATGGATAAAACGCTCGGGCGAAAGGCTGAGGATCGCGCCGCGCTCCAGGCGTATAAACGCGCTGAACGGGGCCTTGTTGCTGGCATTGAGGCGAATAAACGCCTGCCATTCATCCCCCCGGTATGCTGCCTGGAAGCGCTGAGCCAGGTTCACCTGATAGCAGTCGCCGCTTTGCAGATACGCCTGCACGCGGGAGAATTTTTCCGCGTATTCCATCGCGCTCATGTTTGAGCGCCAGCCGGAGGTCAGCATAAACTGCTCCGTTACGGCGGGCCGTTGCGCCTCAAGCCAGGCCAGACGCGCCTGCACGTCACGGTGGCTCAGCAGGGATACCGTCTGTTTACGGTGATCCACGATCAGCGCCCAGTCATACAGCCCCACCGCCATATCCGGCAGGGCAATATCCGCCTGCGCTAACTCGGGCAGCTTTTCGAATCGACGACCCAGATCGTAACCAAACAGCCCCAGCGCGCCTCCCTGGAAAGGAAGGTCCGGGTTCGGCGTGGCGGATAAGCCCAGCGCGTTAATCTCCTGCTGAAGCCGCAGCAGCGGATCGTCCGTTGGCGACAGCTCAGCGGTCGTCAGCGTTTTCACCGGATCGGCCACCAGAATATCAAAACGGCTGTAAGGGTGAACCGCATGGCCTGAGTGCAGCAGCATGGCAAAAGGAAGATGGCTCAGACGGGCAAACCAGAACTCGGCGGCGTCCGTACGCCAGGGCAAGGTAATAACAATGGGGAAGCGCATGTTCATGTATGGCATACTACCGGGCAGCGTGAAATAATTAGCGCGAATAATTTAGCAGGAGTTAACGATGTTTGCAGGTTTACCTTCTCTCAGCCATGACCAACAGCAGAAAGCCGTTGAACGTATTCAGGAGCTGATGTCCCAGGGGATGAGCAGCGGACAGGCGATTTCCCAGGTCGCGGAAGAACTTCGCGCCACCCATACCGGTGAGCGTATCGTGGCGCGTTTTGAGGATGAAGAAGAAGAATAACCGGCTTACACTGCCGCGATAATCTTGATCTCAACTTTGTATTCCGGTTTCATCAGCGTGGCCTGTACGGTGCAGCGTACAGGCGCGTGACCTGCCACGACCCACGCATCCCAGGCTTTGTTCATCGCCGCGAAATCGTCTTTATTCGCCAGAAAAATGGTCGCATCCAGAATGCGGGATTTATCGCTGCCCTGTTTTTCCAGCACAGCATCAATTTGCGCCAGGGTGTTCGCCGTCTGCTCGAAGGCGTCCGCGTCCAGATTGGCAGGGACACCGGTGTAGTAAAGCGTCTGGTTATGGATCACTACATCAGACCAGCGGGCTTCGGCATCAATGCGCGTAATTGTCATAAACGTATCCTCGTTATCTTTCGTCGTCAGGCGGCAAGACTGCCATAATGTTCCGCCGTCGTCACTATTTGGGGTGGCACCGGAGAGAAGGGGCTGACATAATCCCTGTGCAAAAATACAGTGAGAGAACACCGTGGCAGACGATTTTTCCCCAGAAGGTCAGTTAGCACAGGCTATTCCCGGTTTTAAACCGCGTGAACCCCAGCGTCAGATGGCGCATGCCGTCGCGCACGCTATCGACAAGGCGCAGCCGCTGGTCGTGGAGGCCGGAACCGGTACGGGGAAAACCTACGCTTACCTCGCCCCTGCGCTGCGGGCGAAAAAGAAGGTGATCATCTCTACGGGGTCGAAAGCGCTCCAGGACCAGCTCTACAGCCGCGACTTGCCCACGGTGGCGAAAGCGCTGAAATACAAAGGGCGTCTGGCCCTGCTGAAAGGGCGCTCAAACTACCTGTGCCTGGAGCGTCTTGAACAGCAGGCGCTGGCCGGCGGAGATCTGCCGGTACAAACCCTGAGTGATGTGATCGTCCTGCGCGCCTGGGCCAACCAGACGGAGGAGGGGGACATCAGCACCTGCGCGAGCGTGCCGGAAGACTCCCCGGCCTGGCCGCTGGTGACCAGCACCAACGACAACTGCCTCGGCAGCGACTGCCCGCTGTACAAAGACTGTTTTGTGGTGAAAGCGCGTAAAACAGCGATGGATGCCGACGTGGTGGTGGTGAACCATCACCTGTTTCTTGCGGATATGGTGGTCAAGGACAGTGGATTTGGCGAGCTGATCCCGGAGGCAGAGGTGATGATCTTCGATGAAGCCCACCAGCTTCCGGACATCGCCAGCCAGTATTTTGGCCAGTCGCTCTCCAGCCGTCAGCTTCAGGATCTGGCGAAAGATATCACCATTGCCTATCGCACCGAACTCAAAGATACCCAGCAGTTGCAGAAGTGCGCGGACCGCCTGGCACAATGCGCGCAGGATTTCCGCTTACAGCTTGGCGAGCCGGGCTATCGCGGCAACCTGCGTGAACTGCTGGCAGACAAAAATATCCAGCGCGCGCTGCTGCTGCTCGATGATGCCCTTGAGCTCTGCTACGACGTGGCGAAGCTGTCACTGGGCCGTTCCGCCCTGTTAGACGCTGCCTTTGAACGCGCCACGCTCTATCGCGGGCGGCTGAAACGGCTGAAAGAGATCAACCAGCCGGGGTACAGCTACTGGTACGAATGCACCTCCCGCCACTTCACCCTGGCGCTGACGCCCCTGACCGTTGCCGACAAATTCAAAGAGGTGATGGCGCAAAAGCCCGGCACCTGGGTCTTTACCTCGGCCACGCTGTCGGTGAATGACGATCTGCATCACTTTACCGAGCGCCTCGGCATTGAGCAGGCTGAATCTCTGCTTCTGCCGAGCCCGTTCGACTACGAAAAACAGGCGCTGCTGTGCGTGCCGCGCAATCTGCCGCTGCCTAACCAGCCGGGGGCCGCGCGCCATCTGGCTGCCATGCTGAAGCCGATGATTGAGGCCAACAACGGGCGTTGTTTCATGCTGTGTACATCCCACGCCATGATGCGCGATTTGGCCGAGCAGTTCCGCGCCACCATGACGCTGCCGGTGCTGTTACAGGGAGAAACCAGTAAAGGCCAGCTGCTCCAGCAGTTTGTCAGCGCCGGTAATGCCCTGCTGGTGGCGACCAGCAGCTTCTGGGAAGGGGTGGACGTGCGCGGCGATACGCTCTCGCTGGTGATTATCGATAAGCTGCCGTTCACATCCCCGGACGATCCGCTCCTGAAAGCGCGCATGGAGGATTGCCGTCTGCGCGGGGGCGATCCGTTCGACGACGTCCAGCTGCCGGATGCGGTCATTACGCTTAAGCAGGGAGTAGGGCGACTGATCCGCGACGTCACCGACCGCGGCGTGCTGGTGATCTGCGATAACCGCCTGGTGATGCGCCCCTACGGCGCGACCTTCCTTGCCAGCCTGCCGCCCGCGCCGCGCACGCGGGATATTAAACGCGCGGTCCGCTTCCTGGCGAACCCAACGGCGGAGTAATTCTCGCCGGAGTGTGTTAAGATGCGCGCCATTTTGTGACTGACCCTTGCGAGAGCGCGACGACCAATGCGAATTCTGGCTATTGATACCGCAACAGAGGCGTGTTCCGTTGCCCTGTGGAACGACGGTAAGACCTTTGCCCATTTCGAAGAGTGCCCCCGGGAGCATACCCAGCGTATTCTCCCCCTGGTAAAAACCATTTTGACCGAGGGCAACGCCGCCCTGACCGACCTCGACGCGCTGGCCTATGGCCGTGGCCCGGGCAGCTTTACGGGCGTGCGTATCGGGATTGGCATTGCGCAGGGGCTGGCGCTGGGCGCTGACCTGCCGATGATCGGCGTCTCCACGCTTGCCACGATGGCGCAGGGCGCCTGGCGTATGACCGGCGCTACCCGCGTGCTGGCTGCCATCGACGCCCGTATGGGAGAAGTGTACTGGGCGGAATATACCCGTAATGAAAACGGCGTCTGGCACGGCGAAGAGACCGAGGCGGTGCTCAAGCCCGAAGCCGTGACTGAGCGCCTGAAGCAGCTCTCCGGCGAGTGGGCGACGGTGGGAACCGGCTGGCCGGCATGGCCTGAGATGGCGAAGGAAACCGGTATTACGCTGGTGGACGGCAACATGCTCCTGCCCGCCGCAGAAGATATGCTGCCGATTGCCCGTCAGCTGCTTGACGCAGGCAAAACCGTGGCAGTTGAGCACGCTGAACCCGTTTATTTACGAAACACCGTCGCGTGGAAGAAACTTCCAGGCCGCGAATGAATCTCAGTAACAGGAACTGAGAAAAAGGAGTCGCATCATGGCGGTTCAGACTAAAGTTGTACGCCTTCTTATGGCAGGCGTTGTTGCCATAGCACTGAGCGGTTGCGTCACCGTTCCTGATGCGATCAAGGGCACCAGCCCGACGCCACAGCAGGATCTGGTACGCGTGATGAACGCCCCGGAGCTCTATGTCGGGCAGGAAGCACGATTTGGCGGCAAGGTGGTTGAGGTCGTTAACCAGCAGGGTAAAACCCGTCTGGAAATCGCCACCGTTCCGCTGGACGACGGCGCGCGGCCGATTCTGGGTGAAGCCTCGCGCGGGCGGATCTACGCTGACGTCAGCGGCTTCCTCGATCCGGTTGATTTCCGCGGACAGCTGGTGACCGTCGTCGGGCCGATTACCGGTTCGGTAGCAGGTAAAATCGGCAATACGCCGTACAAATTTATGACCATGCAGGTCAACGGCTACAAGCGCTGGCGTATCGCCCAGCAGGTGGTGATGCCGCCACAGCCTATCGATCCGTGGATGTGGGGCCCTCATCCGTACCGTTACGGCTACGGTGGCTGGGGCTGGTATAACCCCGGTCCTGCACAGGTACAAACCATCGTAACTGAGTAACTTCCTGTTATTTATAGTAAAGAGACAGCGGCTCAGCCGCTGTCTCTGTTTTTTTACGCTTAAAACGAAAAAAAAGAGTGACGCGCTTCGCAACCTGTAATCTGAACAATTAATAAACTGGTACGCTGAGTTAATATAATGTTAACAAACTGTTTATTATCGGGGCTGTGATGACGACGAATACTCATTTCAGAGGTGATGCATTGAAAAAGGTTTGGCTTAACCGTTATCCCGCGGATGTTCCTGCGGAGATCAATCCTGACCGTTATCAATCCCTGATTGAATTATTTGAACACTCGGTACGGCGCTATGCCGACCAGCCCGCATTTGTGAACATGGGCGAAGTGATGACCTTCCGTAAGCTGGAGGAGCGTAGCCGGGCGTTTGCGGCCTATTTACAGGAGGGACTGGGGTTGCAGAAAGGGGATCGCGTCGCGCTGATGATGCCAAACCTGCTGCAATATCCGGTGGCGCTGTTCGGGATCCTCAGGGCAGGGATGATCGTTGTTAACGTCAACCCGCTTTATACCCCGCGCGAGCTGGAACATCAGCTGAATGACAGCGGTGCGGCGGCGATTGTGATTGTCTCCAACTTTGCCCACACGCTGGAAAAAGTCGTTGAAAGAACCCAGGTTAAGCACGTCATTCTGACGCGCATGGGCGACCAGCTCTCTACCGCGAAAGGTACGCTGGTCAACTTTGTCGTAAAATACGTTAAGCGCCTGGTGCCGAAATACCATCTGCCGGATGCCATCTCCTTCCGCCGCGCGCTGCATGCGGGCTATCGCATGCAGTACGTCAAGCCTGAAGTGGTCTCAGAGGACCTGGCCTTCCTGCAATACACGGGCGGCACCACCGGCGTGGCGAAAGGGGCGATGCTGACCCACCGCAACATGCTGGCGAACCTGGAACAGGTTAACGCCACTTACGGGCCGCTGCTGCATCCGGGCAAAGAACTGGTGATCACCGCGCTTCCGCTGTATCACATTTTTGCGCTGACCATGAACTGCCTGCTGTTCATCGAGCTGGGCGGCCAGAACGTTCTGATTACTAACCCGCGCGACATTCCGGGGCTGGTCAAAGAGCTGGCGAAATACCCGTTCACTGCCATGACCGGCGTGAACACGCTATTTAACGCTCTGCTCAACAATAAAGAGTTTCAGCAGCTGGATTTCTCCACGCTGCACCTCTCTGCGGGCGGCGGGATGCCGGTTCAGCAGGCGGTTGCCGAGCGTTGGGTCAAACTCACCGGGCAGTATCTGCTGGAAGGCTATGGCCTGACGGAGTGCGCCCCGCTGGTCAGCGTTAACCCGCATGACATCGACTACCACAGCGGCAGTATCGGCCTGCCGGTGCCGTCAACGGAAGCCAAACTGGTGGACGATGAGGGTAACGAAGTGCCTCACGGCGAGCCGGGCGAGCTGTGCGTAAGAGGGCCGCAGGTGATGCTGGGCTACTGGCAGCGCCCGGATGCCACGGACGAGATCATCAAAGACGGCTGGCTGTACACCGGCGACATCGCGGTGATGGACGACGAAGGCTTCCTGCGTATCGTCGATCGCAAGAAAGACATGATCCTCGTTTCCGGTTTCAACGTCTATCCGAACGAAATCGAAGACGTGGTGATGCAGCACAGCGGCGTGCTGGAAGTGGCAGCGGTGGGCGTTCCTTCCGGCAGCAGCGGGGAAGCGGTGAAGATATTTGTGGTCAGGAAAGATCCTTCTCTTACCGAGGAAGCGCTGATAACGTTTTGTCGCCGGCAGCTGACGGGCTATAAAGTGCCGAAGCTGGTGGAATTCCGCGATGAGCTGCCGAAATCCAACGTCGGGAAGATATTACGACGAGAATTACGTGACGAAGCCCGCGCCAAAGTGGACAATAAGGCCTGAGCTTCACGTTAATCGCCCAGACGCCGGTTAAGCCGGCGTTTTTTATGGGCGCAAACAAAAGAGAGTCCGATTTGAATTACCAGATGATCACTACCAACGACGAGCTGGCTTCGCTGTGCGAGGTGACGCGTGATTTTCCCGCTATCGCCCTGGATACGGAATTTGTCCGCACCCGCACGTACTACCCGCAGCTGGGCCTGATCCAGATGTATGACGGCAAGCACGTGTCGTTGATTGACCCCCTCGGCATCACCGACTGGGCGCCGATGCGCGCGCTGTTGCTCGATACCGCCGTGACCAAATATCTGCACGCCGGCAGTGAAGATCTGGAAGTGTTCCTCAATACCTTTGGCATCATGCCGGAACCGCTGATTGATACCCAGATCCTCGCGGCGTTCAGCGGTCGCCCGCTCTCCTGGGGCTTCGCCGCGATGGTGGAAGAGTACACCGGCCTGACGCTGGATAAGAGCGAATCGCGCACGGACTGGCTCGCGCGCCCGCTGACCGCGCGTCAGCTTGAATATGCCGCGGCGGACGTCTTCTACCTGCTGCCGATTGCCGGCCAGCTGATGAAAGAGGCGGAGGCGTCCGGCTGGCTGTCTGCCGCGCTGGATGAGTGTCGCATGACGCAGCAGCGTCGCCAGGAAGTGGTCGACCCAAAAGACGCCTGGCGTGATATCACCAACGCCTGGCAGCTGCGCACGCGTCAGCTGGCCTGCCTGCAACTGCTGGCGGACTGGCGCCTGCGTAAAGCGCGCGAGCGCGACCTGGCGGTTAACTTTGTGGTGCGCGAAGAGCACCTGTGGGCGGTAGCGCGCTATATGCCGGGCAGCCTTGGCGAGCTGGACAGCATTGGCCTTTCCGGGAGCGAGATCCGCTTCCACGGTAAAACGCTGCTGGCGCTGGTGGAAAAAGCCCAGCAGGTGCCGGACGACGCGCTGCCAGAGCCGCTGCTTAACCTGATGGATATGCCGGGCTACCGCAAGGCGTTCAAGGATATCAAAGCGCTGGTGCAGACGGTGGCGAGCGAAAGCAAGCTGAGCGCGGAGCTGCTGGCTTCACGTCGTCAGATTAACCAGCTGCTGAACTGGCACTGGAAGTTGAAACCGCAAAATGGTTTACCGGAACTGGTCGCCGGATGGCGGGGGGAACTGATGGCAGAACGCCTGAACACCTTGCTGGAAGGGTATCCGCGCTAAAGAAGTATAACCCCGGTAAGCGCAGCGCCACCGGGGAAATTGCCGGGCGGCGCGATGCTTGCCCGGCCTACGATACGACGAACCGCAAACGGTTTAACGCGACTCTTCCGCTTCCGGAAGCGTCACGTTCAGCTCCAGAATCGAAATATCCCCGTCTTTTTGCTCCAGCTGAACGGTGACCATTTCCGGGTCAATCTGCACGTACTTGCAGATCACTTCCAGAATATCTTTGCGCAGCTGCGGCAGGTAGTGCGGTTCGGCGTCGCTACGACGACGCTCCGCAACGATAATTTGCAGACGTTCTTTTGCGATGTTGGCGGTGCTTTTTTTCCGCGAGAGAAAAAAGTCCAGTAATGCCATAACTTATCCTCCGAACAGGCGTTTGAGGAAACCTTTCTTCTCTTCTTCAATGAAGCGGAAAGGACGTTCTTCTCCCAGCAGACGGTCAACGGTATCCGCATACGCTTTACCCGCGTCTGCCTGTGTATCCAGAATCACCGGCTCGCCCTGGTTAGAGGCGCGCAGTACGGACTGATCTTCCGGGATCACGCCAACCAGTTTGATGCGCAGGATCTCCAGCACGTCTTCCATGCTCAGCATGTCACCTTTATTTACGCGGCCCGGATTGTAGCGGGTCAGCAGAAGGTGCTCTTTGATCGGCTCCTGGCCATTTTCCGCACGACGAGATTTCGACGCCAGAATGCCGAGAATACGGTCGGAGTCGCGTACTGACGAGACTTCCGGGTTGGTGGTGATGATGGCTTCATCCGCGAAGTAGAGCGCCATCAGCGCGCCGGTTTCGATACCGGCAGGGGAGTCGCAGACCACGAAGTCGAACTCCATCTTTTTCAGTTCGTCGAGCACCTTTTCCACGCCTTCACGGGTCAGCGCGTCTTTGTCACGGGTCTGGGACGCCGGGAGAATGTAGAGGTTCTCGGTGCGCTTGTCTTTAATCAGCGCCTGGTTAAGCGTGGCATCGCCCTGAATGACGTTGACGAAGTCATACACCACGCGACGCTCGCAGCCCATGATCAGGTCCAGGTTACGCAGACCGATATCAAAGTCGATTACGACGGTTTTCTTTCCCTTCTGGGCCAAACCAGTAGCGATGGCCGCGCTGGAGGTGGTCTTGCCAACGCCTCCTTTACCCGAAGTCACAACAATAATGCGTGCCATAGAAATTCCTTGTTAAAAGGGATCAATTTAACGGTTGAACGGTCAAAGCGTTGTCTGCCAGTTGCAGACGGGCCGCTTTGCCATAAAATTCGGCTGGGATTTTGTCGCTCAGCCAATATTCACCTGCGATAGACACGAGTTCTGCCGTCAGGTGAGTACAAAAAATTTGTGCTTCTCGATCGCCGCTGGCGCCCGCAAGCGCACGCCCTCGCATCATACCGTAAACGTGAATATTGCCATCCGCAATCAGTTCCGCGCCCGCGCTGACGTGGCTTGTAACAATCAGATCACAGTTTGGCGCATAAATGCGCTGACCGGAACGAACCGGCAGATCAATCAATCGCGTTTTTGTGACTGGGGTTACATTTTGCGCCGGAGGCGGGGGAGCGGGAACGGGTGCAGGCGCTGCACGTGGGGCCTTTTCTTTGCCTTCGTTCAGCAAAGGCAAACCTGCGCGGTCAATTTCGGCTTTCAGTTCAGCGTCTTTGCAGCCGCTAATACCCACGATGCGTAAGCCCGTAGAGGTGACGGCCTGCTGGAGTCGCTTCCAGTTAACCGGACCCTCAAGGTCGCTTACGTTGACGACGACAGGAGCATGCTTAAGAAAAGCGGGAGCCTGCGCGATTTTGTCTTCTAACGCCTGACGAATAACCTCGGGTTTTGCATCATGCAAATGAACCACTGATAAGGTGAAGCTACTGCCTTTAAGCTCGATGGGCGTATTTGACATCCTGGCCTTACTCAATTTGCTATTAACCGCAACACATCGCCGCGATATTCCGAAGAGTATCAGGCATGTTATAGTCAGGAGTATATTGAGGCAAGCAACCACCCGTTAATTCAGAGTAAAAACATGTTTTGTGTGATCTACAGAAGTACGAGCCGCGACCAGACCTACCTTTATGTCGAAAAGAAAGACGATTTTTCCCGCGTGCCTGAGGAATTAATGAAAAGTTTTGGCCGACCACAGCTGGCGATGCTTCTGCCGCTGGACGGCCGCAAGAAGCTGGTGAACGCCGATCTGGAAAAAGTCAAAAAGGCGTTGACCGAACAGGGCTATTATTTACAGCTTCCGCCACCGCCGGAGAATTTATTAAAACAGCATCTTGAGATGAGCGGAAAGAAATAAGCCCGGGTCACGCCGGGAACAACCCATCAACCGATTAGGGGTCGAGCATGTATCAACATCATAACTGGCAAGGTGCATTACTGGATTATCCCGTCAGCAAAGTGGTCTGCGTAGGCAGCAACTATGCAAAACACATTCAGGAGATGGGGAGCGCCGTGCCGGAAGAGCCGGTTCTGTTTATTAAGCCAGAAACTGCACTGTGCGATATTCGCCAGCCGCTGGCTCTGCCGCAGGGACTGGGCTCGGTGCATCATGAAGTGGAGCTGGCGGTGCTGATCGGCGCCACGCTGCGTCAGGCCACCGAAGAGCACGTAGAGAAAGCGATTGCGGGTTACGGTGTTGCGCTCGACCTGACGCTGCGCGACGTTCAGGGCAAAATGAAGAAAGCGGGGCAGCCTTGGGAAAAAGCCAAGGGTTTTGATAATTCATGCCCGATTTCCGGTTTCGTTCCGGTGAGTGAATTTACCGACGACCCGCAGAATACGCCGCTCAGCCTGAAGGTCAACGGCGAGATCCGCCAGCAGGGCTCGACCGCCGATATGATCCATAAGATCGTTCCACTGATTGCCTACATGAGCCGCTTCTTCACCCTGAAACCCGGCGATGTGATCCTGACCGGCACCCCCGAAGGTGTGGGCCCGCTGCACGCTGGCGACGAGCTGGACGTCAGTTTTAACGGCCTGTCGCTAAAAACCCGCGTGCTGTAAAAGCACCTTGCCGCCTGAAAAGGGCGGCAAAACTTGCATCAACGTGCCAGACTCGTTATAAGGTGCGCTCTATTTTGACGTATGGACATCCCGATGAACGATATTCCTTTCTGGCAAAGCAAAACGCTCGACGACATGACCGACGCGGAGTGGGAATCGTTGTGTGACGGCTGCGGACAGTGCTGCCTGCATAAGCTGATGGATGAAGATTCGGACGAAATCTATTTCACCAACGTAGCGTGCAAGCAGTTAAACATCAAAACCTGCCAGTGCCGCAACTACGAGCGCCGTTTCGAATATGAGCCGGACTGCATCAAGTTAACCCGTGAAAACCTGCCGACCTTTGAGTGGCTACCGCATACCTGTGCGTATCGCCTGCTGGCGGAAGGAAAGGATCTGCCTGCGTGGCATCCCCTGCTGACGGGGTCGAAAGCGGCGATGCACGGCGAACGTATTTCTGTGCGCCATATTGCGGTGAAAGAGTCAGAGGTGCGGGACTGGGAAGACCACATCATGAATCATCCCAACCGCTGATAATAAAAAACCCGCCGAGGCGGGTTTTTTATTATGCGCTGTTGTGTCGTGTGGCGCTGCGCTTACCCGACCTACAAAACCGTAGGCCCGCGCAAGCGAAGCGCCGCCGGGCACATTAACGCCCAAAAAGATCGCGTTTTTTCGGTCTGAACGGCTGGGCAATCAGCACCAGCAGCGCCACCACGAAGTAGGCGACAAAAATGCCCACCAGCCATTGCGGCATCTCCAGCGTCAGAAACTCCCACTGGCGTACGGAGCAGTCACCGGAGGCAACGAACACCTGCGGCAGCCACTTATCCAGCGGCAGCCAGCCCGGGAAGCGGGCCGCAAAATCGCAGGTCATAAACGGTGACGGATGAAGCTGCATCTGGGTGTGCTCCCAGGAAAGCGCAATCCCTTTCCAGGCGCTGTACAGCCAGATGGCAATCGCCGCATAGCGTAACGGTGTTTTGGGTGCAATTGCACCGACCAGACCCGCGCCCATAATGCCGAACAGCGCACAACGCTCATAAATACACAGTACGCAAGGTTTCAGCCCCATCACATGCTGAAACCACAGCGCGACCATTTCCAGCGCAAAGGCGGTCAGGGCCATCAACAACCACGCTCCGCGACCGCGTGAGCACTGGTTCAAAAATCGCAACATAATCATTTCCCTGGAACATGCTTAGACAGCGCAGTGTAAACGAATTTTAATGCGCCGCAAGTATACCTGCTTGTAACAACCATTGCGTACAGGGAACGAGAGTAATTTTGATGCACAGCAAACCAACCAGGGTAAGCACCAGCGTATACGGCAGCGCCATCCAGACCATTCTTCCATAAGAAAGCCGTATGAGCGGCGCCAGCGCCGAGGTCAGCAGGAAGAGGAATGCCGCCTGACCGTTCGGGGTTGCCACCGAGGGCAGGTTGGTTCCGGTGTTGATCGCTACCGCCAGCAGCTCAAACTGTTCACTGCTGACGATCCCTTGTTCCATCGCGGCTTTGGCCTCATTGATGTATACCGTCCCGACGAAGACGTTATCGGAGATGGAAGACAACAGACCGTTAAACAAATAGAACAGCGTAAGCTGCGAATCTGGCGTAGCCTGAAGCACAAAAGCGATAATGGGCGCGAACAGATGTTGGTCAATAATCACCGCCACAACGGCAAAAAACACCGCCAGCAGGGCGGTAAACGGCAGCGCTTCGGTAAAGGCTTTACCGATAGCATGTTCATCCGTTACGCCGCTCAGGCTGGTTGCCAGAATAATCACCGACAGGCCAATGAGCCCCACTTCGGCAAGGTGCAAGGCCAGCGCAGCGATAAGCCACACGCCGATCAGACCCTGTGCAATCAGGCGCAGCGTCTCCTGACGCGTACGCTGTTTGCGGCTCTGCTCGTCAAACTTTTGCAGCTCATGGCGGACCTGATCGGGCAACGTCGCGCCATAGCCAAAGAGGTTAAATTTCTCAACCAGCACGCAGGTCGCTAATCCACAGACCAGCACGGGCACGCTGACCGGCGCCATGCGCAGGAAAAATTCGCCAAAATGCCACCCGGCGGCTTTAGCGATGATCAGGTTTTGCGGCTCCCCGACCATGGTCATCACGCCGCCCAGCGCCGTACCCACGCCCGCGTGCATCATCAGGCAGCGCAGAAACGCGCGGAACTGCTCCAGCACGTCGCGGTTGTGCGCCTCAACGTGGCTGTCGTCCTGCAAGTTATCGCCGGGACGAGACGAGGCCACCCGGTGGTAAATTCCGTAAAAACCGACGGCGACGCTGATCACTACCGCCACCACCGTCAGCGCGTCCAGGAAGGCTGAAAGGAAAGCCGCGGCGAGGCAAAACGCCAGCGAGAGAAGCGTTTTAGACGGAATGCTCAGCAGCAAGCGGGTAAAGATAAACAGCAGGAGCTGCTTCATAAAGTAGATCCCGGCCACCATGAAGATCAGCAGCAGCAGGACTTCAAGATTCGACGCAATCTCGTTTTTAACGTGCTCCGCGCTGGTCATTCCCGTGGCCACGGCCTCCAGTGCCAGCAGCCCGCCGGGCAATAGCGGATAGCACTTCAGCGCCATCGCCAGGGTAAAGATAAACTCGGCGACCAACAGCCATCCGGCAACAAAGGGATTCAGCAAGAAGATAACGGGATTAACGACCAGGAATACCAGTAAAGTGAGTTTGTACCAGTCAGGTGACTGACCTAAAAAGTTGCGCCATAGCGCGCGCCCAAACGAAATTTCCACGACAGACGTCCTTTCCCCGTCAAATAAGACAAGACATCAGTATACGCAAAAATGGCGTTGGTGAGGGCGTTAAAGCCATTTTGTAAATTTCATAAAAATGAAACGGCGATCCCTCTTTTCTGTCTCGGCTGCGCTATCTGCCTCTGTCCGCCTCTGGTATGATGAGTGCAATTTGCTAAAGCTGTGTAATGGAAATCTCACTATGGTCATTAAGGCGCAGAGCCCGGCGGGTTTCGCGGAAGAGTACATCATTGAAAGCATCTGGAATAATCGTTTCCCTGCGGGATCAATTCTACCTGCTGAACGCGAACTCTCTGAACTGATTGGCGTCACCCGTACCACGCTGCGAGAAGTGCTCCAGCGTCTGGCGCGCGATGGCTGGTTGACGATACAGCATGGCAAACCCACTAAGGTGAACAACTTCTGGGAAACGTCCGGGCTGAATATTCTGGAAACGCTGGCGCGTCTCGACCACGAAAGCGTACCGCAGCTGATTGATAATCTGCTTTCGGTGCGCACCAACATCGCTACTATTTTTATCCGCACCGCGTTTCGTCAGCACCCTGAAGATGCGCTGAAGGTGCTCGCCACCGCTAATGAGGTGGAGGACCATGCGGATGCCTTTGCAACCCTGGACTACAACGTGTTCCGCGGGCTGGCGTTTGCCTCCGGCAATCCGGTTTACGGCCTGATCCTGAATGGGATGAAAGGGTTATATACGCGCATTGGTCGTCACTACTTTGCTAACCCTGAAGCCCGTAGCCTGGCGCTCGGCTTCTACCATAAGCTGAGCAAACTCTGCACCGAGGGGCTGCACGACCAGGTCTATGAAACGGTGCGTCGTTACGGTCACGACTCCGGTGAAATCTGGCACCGGATGCAGAAAACGCTGCCGGGCGATCTGGCGATTCAGGGCCGGTAAAAGAAAAAACCTCTCGATTGAGAGGTTTTTTTTCGCCGGGTGGCGCTACGCTTACCGGGCCTACAAAACCCGTAGGCCGGGTAAGGCGTAGCCGCCACCCGGCAAAAACGCTACAGCGTATTCATCCGCGCCGGACACCGGTCCAGCAGTTCCACGCTGCCGTCTTCGTTCTGCTGCTCCAGCAACACGTCAAATCCCCACAGGCGATGCACGTGCTTCAGCACTTCCTTACGCCCTTTATCCAGCGGCGCGCGGTTGTGCGGGATATAGCGCAGCGTCAGAGAGCGGTCGCCGCGCAGATCCACGTTCCACACCTGAATGTTCGGTTCAAGGTTGCTCAGATTGTACTGGGACGACAGACGCGAGCGGATCTCCCGATAGCCTTCCTCGTTATGGATTGCCGAGATCTCCAGGTAGTTGTTGCGGTCATCATCCAGTACCGTGAAGAAGCGGAAATCACGCATGATCTTCGGCGACATGAACTGGCTGATAAAGCTCTCATCCTTAAAATCACGCATCGCGAAGTGCAGCGTTTCCAGCCAGTCGGAGCCCGCAATATCCGGGAACCAGTATTTGTCCTCTTCGGTGGGCGACTGGCAGATACGCTTGATATCCTGGAACATGGCAAAGCCGAGCGCGTACGGGTTAATGCCGCTGTACCACGGGCTGTTGTACGCCGGCTGGAACACCACGTTGGTGTGGCTGTGCAGGAACTCCATCATAAACCGTTCAGAGACTTTTCCCTCGTCATAGAGGTGGTTCAGAATGGTGTAGTGCCAGAAGGTCGCCCAGCCTTCGTTCATGACCTGGGTCTGCTTCTGCGGATAGAAATACTGGCTCACCTTGCGCACAATGCGCAGGATCTCACGCTGCCACGGCTCCAGCAGCGGGGCGTTTTTCTCCATAAAGTAGAGCAGGTTTTCCTGCGGCTCGGAAGGATAGCGACGCGCTTCGGCGACGGTTTTCTCCTCCTCACGTTTCGGCAGGGTACGCCACAGCATATTCACCTGGCTTTGCAGATACTCCTCGCGGCTCTTCTGCCGGGCTTTCTCTTCCTGCATGGAGATTTTCTGCGGGCGCTTATAGCGGTCAACGCCGTAATTCATCAGCGCGTGGCAGGAGTCCAGTAGCTTCTCCACTTCGTCCACGCCGTAGCGCTCTTCGCAGTCGGTAATGTAGTTACGGGCGAAGATGAGGTAATCAACGATGGAGCTGGCGTCCGTCCAGCTGCGGAACAGATAGTTATTTTTGAAGAACGAGTTATGACCGTAGCAGGCGTGCGCCATCACCAGCGCCTGCATGGTAATGGTGTTCTCCTCCATCAGATAGGCGATACACGGGTTAGAGTTAATGACGATTTCATACGCCAGCCCCTGCTGCCCGTGCTTATACAGCCGCTCTGTCTCAATGAACTTTTTGCCAAACGACCAGTGCGGATAGTTTATCGGCATCCCGACGCTGGAGTAAGCGTCCATCATTTGTTCAGAGGTGATGACTTCAATCTGATGGGGGTAGGTATCCAGACGATAGAGTTTGGCAACCCGGTCGATCTCCGCCAGGTAGACATCCAGCAACTCGAAGGTCCAGTCGGGTCCATCGCTCAGACGGGTGCTGTCCCTGGACATGGAATCTATTGTAGCCATTAGCGCGCCCTCGTTGTCGGTCGCTCTCTCTGACTGGAGAGCCTCCTTTCAAGCATAGATCACCCCATTCAAATACGCGGGGTGCAGAAATTTTTTCTTTGCGATTTCCCGTTTTCGATACGGCAAAAAAAGCGGCGTCCACAGAATTTTATACTGGTTAAAAATAACGCGTAGCAGGAGATCCCAAATAAGCGTTACCCCCTGATACAGCGGGATATGTGAGTTAAGTCACCATAAAAAAGTCATATGTTGAATAATATTTTCAACTAGGTTATCAATCTGTAATTAGATGATTGTTCTTTTGCTCATAATGGAGTGGCTATGCGTGTTGTCATACTGGGAAGTGGTGTCGTTGGCGTAACCAGCGCCTGGTATTTAAGTCAGGCAGGACATGAGGTTACCGTTATCGATCGCGAATCCGGTCCGGCTCTGGAAACCAGTGCGGCGAATGCGGGGCAAATTTCCCCGGGCTATGCTGCCCCGTGGGCGGCCCCCGGCGTGCCGCTGAAGGCGATTAAATGGATGTTCCAGCGACACGCGCCGCTGGCGATCAGCCTGGACGGTTCGCCCTTCCAGCTGAAGTGGATGTGGCAGATGCTGCGCAACTGTGACACCCGCCACTACATGGAAAACAAAGGGCGCATGGTTCGCCTGGCGGAATACAGCCGCGACTGCCTGAAGGCGCTGCGCGCCTCGACGGGCATTGAATATGAAGGGCGCCAGGGCGGTACGCTTCAGCTCTTCCGCACCGAGCAACAGTATGAAAACGCTACCCGCGATATCGCCGTGCTGGAAGATGCGGGCGTACCGTATCAGCTGCTGGAAGCCAGCCAGCTGGCGCAGGTGGAGCCGGCGCTTGCCGAGGTAGCGCACAAGCTCACGGGCGGCCTGCGTTTACCGAACGATGAAACCGGCGACTGCCAGCTGTTCACTCAACGTCTGGCGCGCATGTGCGAGCAAGCGGGAGTGACGTTCCGCTTCAACACCTCTGTCGACAAGCTGCTGTCAGAAGGGGAGAAGATTTACGGCGTGAAGTGTGGGGAAGAGGTGATCAAAGCCGATGCCTACGTGATGGCGTTTGGCTCCTACTCTACCGCGATGCTGAAAGGCATTCTGGATATCCCGGTTTATCCGCTGAAAGGCTACTCTTTGACCATCCCGGTGAAAGAGGACAGCGGCGCGCCGGTCTCTACCATTCTTGATGAAACCTACAAAATCGCCATCACCCGCTTCGATAACCGGATCCGCGTCGGCGGCATGGCGGAGATCGTGGGCTTCAATACCGAATTGCTCAAACCGCGTCGTGAAACGCTGGAGATGGTCGTCGGGGATCTCTTCCCGCGCGGCGGCTTTATTGAGCAGGCGACGTTCTGGACGGGCCTGCGCCCGATGACCCCAGACGGCACGCCGATTGTTGGCCGTACGCCGTACAAAAATCTGTGGACTAACACCGGACACGGTACGCTTGGCTGGACCATGGCCTGCGGTTCGGGCCAGCTGCTGAGCGACCTGATCTCCGGTCGCACCCCGGCTATACCGTTTGACGATTTGAGCGCCGCACGCTATCAATCAGGGTTTACCCCCTCGAGCCCCCAGCACCTGCACGGCGCGCATAATTAAGGAGTTGTCATGTCCCGTCCAATTCTGGCCCAGCTGGATTTGCAGGCGCTGAAGGATAACCTGCAAATTGTTCGCCGTGCTGCGCCGGGTTCTCGTGTCTGGTCGGTGGTGAAGGCTAACGCCTACGGTCATGGTATCGATCGTATCTGGAGTGCGCTCGGTGCCACCGACGGTTTTGCTTTGCTCAACCTGGAAGAGGCCATCCTGCTGCGCGAGCGCGGCTGGAAAGGGCCGATTCTGCTGCTGGAAGGGTTCTTCCATGCGGAAGATCTGCCGCTGCTGGACAAGTACCGACTGACGACCAGCGTGCACAGTAACTGGCAGATCAAGGCCATTCAGGACGCGAAGCTGCACGCCCCGCTGGATATCTATCTCAAAGTGAACAGCGGCATGAACCGTCTGGGCTTCCAGCCCGAGCGGGTTCACACCGTCTGGCAGCAGCTGCGCGCGCTGAAAAACGTCGGTGAGATGACGCTGATGGCGCACTTCGCCGATGCGGAAAAGCCGGACGGCATTGCCGATGCCATGGTACGCATTGAACAGGCGGCAGAAGGGCTGGACTGCCCGCGTTCGCTGTCGAACTCAGCGGCTACGCTCTGGCATCCTGAGGCGCACTACAGCTGGGTGCGTCCGGGGATCGTTCTGTACGGCGCGTCCCCTTCCGGCCAGTGGCAGGATATCGCCAACAGCGGCCTGAAGCCGGTGATGACCCTGCGCAGTGAAATCATTGGCGTGCAGACGCTGAAAGCGGGCGATACGGTGGGCTATGGCAGCCGCTTCCGGGCGTCGGGCGAACAGCGTATTGGTATTGTGGCGGGTGGCTATGCGGACGGTTATCCGCGCATCGCCCCGAGCGGCACGCCGGTATGGGTCGATGGCGTACGCACGGGAACGGTAGGTACCGTTTCAATGGATATGCTGGCCATTGATTTGACGCCGTGTCCCCAGGCGGGTATCGGCTCGCCGGTTGAGCTGTGGGGCAACGAGGTCAAAATCGACGACGTGGCCGCTGCGGCGGGCACCGTTGGGTATGAACTGATGTGCGCGCTGGCGCCAAGAGTGCCTGTTGTGACGGTGTAACGTGTTCGTGTGCCGGGTGGCGCTAACGCTTACCCGGCACACGTTCTCGGGTTTTGTAGGCCGGGTAAGGCGAAGCCGCCACCCGGCAAAAAACAGCTACTCCGCATCCTCCTCCATCGGCCTTACGCCGACTTTGCGCACCGCATTATCTTCTTTTTCCGCCACCGTCCAGATCATCCCGGCAAACTCCACCTGGTCACCCACAACCGGCGCAGCGCCTAATAGTCGCTGAATAATCTCGCCCAGCGTTTGCTGGTTATCGCGATTCTCAAGGCCATCTTCCAGGCCGTAAATCAGCGCCACGTCCGCAAAGCGGGCGCTGGCTTCCAGAATAAAATCGCCAAAGAAACGCTGATCCAGCGCCACCGGCGGCGACTGGCTGAACAGCTTGCCGAGGGCAGGCAGGTCGCGCTCGCGGCCAATCACGCAGAGGATATCGTTCTCACGCAGCCGTGTGCTGCCGGTCGGGTGGAGCAGGGCGTTATCCCGGAACAGGGCAGCAATGCGCGTTTCAGCCGGCATGTGCAGATCGCGCAGGGAAGCGCCCACGCACCACTTATCGGCGCTCAGCTGATAGACAAACTGTTCCCACGGATTCTCAGGGTGAAGATCCAGCCCCACGCGGGAGACCGGCCAGCCGACGGGCGGCACCACCACTTTGGCCTTTTTCGCCGCCCAGCCCAGGGACGTCCCCTGGAACAGCAGAGACACCAGCACCACGAAGAAGGCGACGTTAAAGAACAGGCGGGCGTTGTCCAGCCCGGCCATCATCGGGAATACCGCCAGAATAATCGGCACCGCGCCGCGCAACCCCACCCAGCTGATAAACACCCGCTCGCGCAGGTTAAACCCGCGGAACGGCAGCAGGCCGGCAAACACCGACAGCGGACGGGCGATGAAAATCATCCAGGCCGATAAAAGCAGCGCCGGTACGACGATGGGCAGCAGGTCGGAAGGCGTCACCAGCAGGCCCAGCACCAGGAACATCGCGATTTGCGCCAGCCAGGCCAGCCCGTCGAAGTTTTGCAGAATCGCATAACGGTTACGAATCGGTCGGTTGCCCAGCAGGAACCCGCAGAGGTAAACCGCCAGAATACCGCTGCCGTCCAGCGCGGTGGTGACGGCAAAAATCAGAATACCGCCGCTCAGGGCCAACAGCGGGTAAAGGCCGGAGGGGAGCGTAATACGGTTGATCGTATGCTGTAACAGATAACCGCCGCCAAGGCCAATGATAATGCCGAGGCCAAACTGCTGGAGGATGTGCCAGGCAAACATCCAGCTCAGGCCGGTTTCGTGCTGCTGGATCATCTCAATCAGGGTGATGGTCAGAAACACCGCCATCGGATCGTTACTGCCGGATTCAATCTCAAGCGTTGAGCCAACGCGTTCGTTCAGCCCTTTGCCGCCGAGCAGGGAGAAAACCGCTGCCGCATCGGTCGAGCCGACGATCGCCCCAATCAGCAGGCCTTCCATCATATCGAGGTTAAACAGCCAGGCCGCCATCATGCCGGTCAGCCCCGAGGTGATCAGCACCCCGACGGTCGCCAGAGACAGCGCCGGGCCTAAGGCCACGCGAAACGAACTTGCCTGGGTGCGCATGCCGCCGTCCAGCAGGATCACCGCCAGCGCGAGGTTACTCACCATATAGGCGAAAGGGTAATTATCGAAGGGGATACCGCCGATCCCGTCGACTCCCGCCAGCATGCCGATAGCCAGGAAAATGACAAGAATAGGTATGCCAAGGCGCGATGAAAATGAACTTAATAAAATGCTGAAGGTTACCAGGATGGAACCGAGAATGAAAAGGCTGATTATCGCTGTGGCACCCAATGTCGTCTTACTCCCACCTCAATGTGAACGCTGTTATTAAAACCCTAACATATTAACAACGGTAACAGCGTTTTATTGAGGGGGAATAACGGCTTTTTTATGCCTTTAAGACCGGATGACCGCTGATTGTTAACCGACTGCCTGAATGATCGTGCGTCAGGCGCGCCCGGGCGCCCAGCGGCAGCGTGACGGTTTGCTGCTCATGGCCGAAGTCCAGCCCGGCAATCACCGGAACGTCCAGCCGGGAACGAATGAAATCAATCATCGTCTCGAGGGAGTAGCCCGCATCGTAATCGTTGGGGGCCGATCCGCTAAAACTACCCAGCACAATGGCCGACTGCCGATCCAGGATCCCGGCGTGATACAGCTGCAACAGCATGCGTTCGACGCGGAACGGGTGTTCGTTGATATCTTCCAGCACCAGTATTCCGTCCTCAATCTGCGGCAGCCACGGTGTGCCAATTAGCGACACCAGCATCGCGAGGTTTCCGCCCCACAGCTGTCCTTCACATTCCCAGTGCGGTCCGTTGCCTTGCCACTCAACGGTGAAGGTCGGGTTTTGCAGGG
Organism: Enterobacter cloacae complex sp. I2; assembly: GCF_014896205.1. Classification (NCBI taxonomy): domain Bacteria; kingdom Pseudomonadati; phylum Pseudomonadota; class Gammaproteobacteria; order Enterobacterales; family Enterobacteriaceae; genus Enterobacter; species Enterobacter cloacae complex sp. I2. The sequence continues at coordinate 52,474 of NZ_JADBRA010000015.1, read as the reverse complement.
CACGCCAGAAATGTTCCTCGGTAAAAGCATCCAGCTCCGGCGCGCCAAAGTTACCGGCCAGCATCGGGCCGCTAAAGGTAATGACGTTATGCAGTGCCAGCAGGCCGAGCTGGATCGCCGTGAAATCGCTGTGGCCGCAGATCAGCAGCGGATCCTGCTGCTGGCGTGCTCCCAGCCCGGCCCAGTCGATACTCTCCAGCAGCCGGCTCGCACCATATCCGCCGCGCACGGCCAGCACAACGTTGTTTTCGCCTTCCAGCGTCGCCAGGCTGTTGATATCGCTCAGTCTCTGCGCATCCGTACCGGCAAAACGCTGCATGCGGCGGGGGATAATTGTCTGATTTTCTACCTGATGGCCCCTTTCCAGCAGGCGCTGAACGCCCCGCTGTGCCGCTTCCTGGTTGATGCAGTAGCCCGACGGTGCGATGAGATGAAACTGAGGCATGGCAATTCCTTGCTGAATGAGAAACTAATTGTCTATATCATGCCGCTTAAACGCCGCCTGCTTCAAGAGGCGACGTACCGCGATGACCGGCTATAAGGATAGATGACGTGAAATTGAGATGGTTTGCTTTTTTGATTGTGTTGCTCGCTGGCTGTAGTTCAAAACATGATTATCAAAATCCCCCCTGGAACCCTGACGTGCCGGTGAAGCGGGCCATGCAGTGGATGCCGATCAGCGAACAAGCCGGGAAGGCCTGGGGCGTGAGCCCGCGTCTGATCACGGCAATTATTGCGGTGGAATCCGGCGGCAACCCAACGCTGGTGAGTAAATCGAATGCGGTGGGGCTGATGCAGCTAAAAGCCTCGACGGCGGGAAGGGAGGTCTATCGCTATATGGGCTGGAAGGGACAACCCTCCACCAGCGAGCTGAAAAACCCGGAACGTAATATTTCTATGGGAACCGCCTACCTGAGCATTCTGGAGCACGGCATTCTGAAGGGAATTGAAGACCCGGAAGTGATGCAATACGCGCTGGTGGTGTCGTACGTTAACGGGGCCGGCGCGCTGCTGAGAACCTTCTCCTCCGATCGCAAAGAAGCGATAGAAGAGATTAACGATATGGATAAAGATGAATTCTTCGAACACGTTGTGAAGAACCATCCGTCAGCACAGGCGCCGCGCTATATCTGGAAAGTACAGAAAGCGATGGACGCTATGTAATCCCTTTGTCGGGCGGCTGCACGCTGCCCGACGCCTTTCAGAGCACTTTATTCGCGCGTTCACGCGCTTCACGCTCCAGTGAAAAGATGATGCGCTGGAGTTCGCGCTCGGCGCCTGGCCCGACATTCAGGAAACGAAAGCTCAGGCGTGGCGTCGTAATGGTCTCGTTTTTGCCGTCCACCACCTTGCGCTCGCTGATGGCAATCAGCTGAGCATCAAACCAGAAGCGTCCCCATCCGCCCATATCCAGCTCGATCTGGCTAAAACGCATACCTTCCACCAGCCCTTCCGGCTTCGGCGTATCCATCAACGCGCCCATGCCGCCCAGCGATAAATCGAACAGGCGAAAGCGGATCTCTTTTTTGTCCGGCATTTTTGCCTTACAGAAGTAGGCCGGGTGAAGCGGGGCGCTGATGCGAAAAAACTCACGGCGCTGCACGAACCAGAGATTTTCAGGCAACGGCGCGATAAACGCTGGCAAACCCTGGTAGGCGATCGCGGTGAGGCGAGGCAGCACAAACTCAACTTTTGCTCCGTGCGTTTCGGCCATTACCGAAAGATTTTCTGCCTGTAGCGCGGCACGGTTTTCATCGCTCTGGCTACCCAGATCCACAATCAGGTGCTCTGCCGTCACGTCCAGGATCTTGCTGATAAACTGACGGGTTGTCCAGTTGATGCGCAGCGGCACCTCACCTTTTTTCAGGTCGCGTAACACCCCTAATACAGCCAGCGGATTTTGTTTCAGGAACTGCTCACTGTAGCTACTCACGCCAGATGGCTCCTCGATAGATGACAGACTGTCTCTGGGTTATCGGCACGCTCGCATGAAACTTAAGACAAACGATCTGTTTTCTCCGCGCATATTGCTTTGCTAATAGAAATGATAATAATTGGCGTTCCCAATATCATCTAATAACAAGACGACACTATGCGTACTTCACGTTTGGCGTTATGCGCGTTGGCAAGCGCCGTTACGCTGGCATTGCAGACACAGGCTTTCGCAGAAGGATCCACCATCGTGGTGACAGGAACAGAGCAGGGCGATGCGCTTCCCGGCTGGACCAACAGCGCCACGAAATCAGCCGTTGCGGAAAGTAAAACGCCGCAGGTGATCAACACCATCGCCGCTAAAGAAATCGAGCAGCGGCATGCCGGCTCGGTAAACGAGATCCTGCGCTATGCGCCGGGTGTTTCCACGGAGGTGCGCGGCAGCACTTCTTATATGAGCGAATATAAAATTCGCGGGTTCAACGTTGAGCAGGAGTTCTACAACGGCCTGCAACTTCCCTATAACGTCACGGGTAACACCAAAGCGCGAATCGATCCGCTGTTGATTGAGAGCGTCGATATCCTGAAAGGGCCATCATCCGTGCTTTATGGCGGCGGCTCCCCGGGCGGGCTGGTCAATATCCAGAGTAAAAAGCCGCAGAAAGCGGCGAAAACGGAGCTGGGCTTTAATACCGGCAACCGCAATCTGAAAGAGGGGTATCTGGACTCCACGGGGCAGATCGCGACCAGCGACTGGCACTATCGCCTGCTGGGCAAAGCGACGGAAAGTGACGAACAGGCGCATACCACGCGCTATGAAAACTATCTGGTTGCCCCCTCCGTAACCTGGCAGCCGGACAGCAAAACGCGCCTGACCATTGACGCGCTGGCGCAAAATACGCCGAGCCTGACGCCGTCTGACCCGATGCCGCTGAGCTATCTGCGTTCGAAATACGCCGATCGTCGTGATTACGCCGGCGATGAGTGGAGCGGCTTTAAGCAACGCCAGTGGATGCTGGGCTACAGCTTTGAGCATGAGTTTGACAGCGGCTGGGGCTTTAACCAGAAAGCGCGCTATTTTGATGTGGACACCCACCAGCGCAGCGTCTATTCCACCGGGACGGGCAGTGAGGTCTACCAGCTCAACCGCTTCGCCTACACCACGGATGAAGATTTGCAGAGCTTCAACATTGATAACCAGGTCACCCGCACCGTTGCGCTGGGAGACTGGAAGCATCATCTGCTGGCGGGCTTTGACTATCAGAAGCTGAACTCTCACTTCCACTATCGTTACGCCTCGTCCACGCCGGGTATTGATATGCGCAATCCGGATCGCGGGCAGATCGAAAGCAATGCGCTGGGGCTTTCTACCGCGCAGAAAAACCGGTTGAGCTATCAGCAGAACGGCTATTACGTGCAGGATCAGGTGGAGTTCGGCGGGCTGAACCTGCTGGCCAGCCTGCGCTATGATGACTACCGTTCGGTCACCACCAACTATCTGCAAAACGGTGACAAAGCCTGGGTATCGCAGGATCGCCTCACCAAACGACTGGGCGCGCTTTATGCCTTCGATAACGGGCTCTCGCCGTTTATCAGCTACTCGGAAGGGTTCGCCCCGGTATCGCCGCAGGGTACGCTGACCGCAAAAGACGTTAAGCCCACCACCAGCAAGCAGGTGGAGGGTGGGGTGAAATACCTGCTGGCGGAATACGCAACCACCTTCACCGCCTCGGTGTTTAACATTCGTCAGAAAAATGTGGTGACCAGCGATCCGGGCTTCCTCAACTACCGCCAGACCGGGGAAGTGGAATCTAAGGGCGCGGAGATTTCAGCCATCAGTCGTCCAACGGAGAACCTGACGCTGATTGCCAACTACGCCTACACCCACGCCATTAACACCGAAGATGACAAATATCAGGGCAAACGGCCAACGCAGGTCCCCGAGAACGCCTTTAACCTTTGGGGGGATTACACCTTTGACAGCACGCCGCTGAGAGGGGTAACGCTGGGGGGTGGCGCGCGCTACACCGGGCCGATGGAAATCTCGCCGGGCAACGACGCAGGCAAGCTGGGCGGGACTACGCAGTACGATCTGGCGGCTTCTTACCGCATGGGCGAACTGGCGCCAGCGCTGGAGGGACTCACGCTGAAGGCGAGCGCGCAGAACGTCACAAACAAAGAAACGCTCACCTGCTATGACGCGACCAATTGCTGGATAGGCCGCGACCGGACCTTCCAGGTTGGGGCAAGCTACAGCTTCTGAAAAAAGCCCGGTAACGCTACCGGGCCACTTTATTGCACGGACCTTCCCCTCGCCCCTTTGGGGAGAGGGTTAGGGTGAGGGGCGCTACTGCGCCGCCTGTTTTGCAGGCGCGACATCATCGTTCGCCGCAGGCTGATTCTCCGGTACGCTGTCGCACGGCTTCTCTTTCGGGCAGACCATGTCCAGCATCCTGAGCGTCACGCCGTTACTCCAGCCGAAACCGTCCTGCAACGGATACTCGCCGCCGCCACCGCCGGTACCGGTCGAAGAGACGTCATACTTCTCAACCAGCTTCTTCTCGCGATCGTAGGTATGCTGAACGTTTTTCAGGAAACGCCAGGTTACGTCCATCGCCACTTTTTGCTGACCGTAGTTTTGTAACCCTTCCACCGCTACCCACTGCAACGGCGCCCAGCCGTTCGGCGCATCCCACTGCTGCCCGCTGTTGATGGTGGTGGTAGAGATACCGCCCGGTTTCAACAGGCGCGACGACGCGGCTGCGGCCACCTTATCGGCGCGCTCCTGTGACGCGGCCTTCACGTAAAGCGGGAAGAGGGCCGCAGCCGTAAGCTGATTACGGACTTTCTTCGTTTTCAGATCGTAATCCGCGTACCAGCCCTCTTTATCGTTCCACAGGTGGCTTTCCATGGCTTTCTGGCGCGCGGAGGCCAGCGCGTCGTATTTGCTTGCGCTGGCGCTATCGCCGTCTTCCTGGCTGGCGCGGGCCAGCAGTTTCTCCATCTTAAACATCAGCGCATTCAGATCCACCGGCACGATGCTGGTGGTGCGGATGGTATCCAGCTTCTGCGGGTCGTCCATCCAGCGGGAGCTGAAATCCCAGCCCGAGGCGGCGGCAGAGCGCAGATCGCGGTAAATCTCCGTGGCCGGACGGTTAGGGTTGTTTTTGGCAGTCGTCACGTCATCCAGCCAGGATTCAGGTCGCGGCGTGTCCCGATCGTCCCAGTAGCGGTTGAGAAGGGCGCCGTCATCCAGCTTCACCACGCGTTTGTTCGCCTGGCCGGGCTGAAGTCCCTCTGCCCCCTCCATCCAGTAGGCATACTCTTTCTCCATCTGCGGACGGTATTTCTTTAACGCGTCGCTGTCATGCGTGGCGAGCAGTTCCACCATCAGCGAGAAGAACGGCGGCTGAGAGCGGCTCAGGTAGTAGCTGCGGTTGCCGTTAGGGATATGGCCCCAGGTATCAAGCTCGTAAGCGAAGTTGTCCACCATGTCGCTGATTTTGTCCCAGTGCCCGCTCTCGGCCAGCCCCAGCATGGTGAAATAGCTGTCCCAGTAATAGACTTCGCGGAAGCGTCCTCCCGGCACGACATAGGGTTTTGGCAGGGGCAGGAGGGAGTCCCATTTGTTCGCTTTGTCTGTGGTGCGGGTCAGTACAGGCCACAGACCGTCGATGTGTTCGCGCAGGCTTTGACCTTCCGGAGGAACGTATTTCTCACCCTCCTTCGGCAGGATAAAGTTCATCTCCACGAAGTGGCGCAGGTCAAAACCGGACTGGGTATGCTGCATCCGGTAATCCGCCAGGATCATCAGCGGGTCGCTTTTGGGAACGGCATCCGCGAAGGTTTTCTGATCCGGGAACAGTTTGGCGCTCTGTACGTCATTAAAGAGAGGGCCAAGGAGAATATCCGGTGAGCGTTGCTGGGTCGTTGGCTGGTCTTCAGCATAACCAAATGCGGTAACACCGAGTAGTGCGCCTGCCAGCGCAAGGGGCAAAAAAGCGGGGCGTCGTGCGCGAGGTCTTATCATCGGTTCGTCTCCTGTCTTCACTGAGCAGCGTGACCGCTGTTGTCAATTACCTGAAAACCTTAGACGAATATCGTTAACTTAGCGTGTTGAATATCCCATTTTTCGCATAACCAGACAATTCGGGCGCGCTTTCACCGCACCGGGATCAGATCGATTCCTGAGGCTTTGAGCATTAACGAAATGAAACGGTGACTGACAAGCCGGGTAGGCTTCAGGCCACCCGGCTTAAGCCTTACAACCCTTTCTTATCCATCAGCACCGCCAGATCCACCAGACGGTTCGAGAAACCCCATTCGTTGTCGTACCACGACAGGATCTTCACCATATTCCCGCCAATCACCAGCGTTGATAGCCCGTCGATAATGGATGAGCGCGGGTCGCCCTGATAATCACTGGAGACCAGCGGTTCATCGCTGTAGCCCAGAATGCCTTTCAGCGGCCCGCTGGCGGCAGCCTGACGAAAGGCGTCATTCACCTCTTCGGCGGTCACATTGCGGCTCAGCGTTACCGTCAGATCGACAATCGACACCACCGGAACCGGCACGCGCAGGGAATACCCGGTAAGCTTGCCGTCCAGCTCGGGGATCACTTTCCCGAGCGCTTTTGCCGCGCCGCTGGAGTAGGGCACAATCGATAATGCTGCCGCGCGCGCGCCGCGCAGATCTTTTTCCGGCTGGTCATGCAGCGCCTGGCTGTTGGTGTACGCATGGGTGGTGTTCATCAGCCCGTGCTCAATGCCGAACTGCTGGTGCAGCACCTGCGCCGCCGGTGCCAGCCCATTAGTGGTGCAGCTCCCGTTACTGACCACGAAATGCTGAGCCGGATCGTACAGCGTGTGGTTCACGCCCATCACCACCGTGAGATCGTCATTTTTAGCCGGCGCGGAAATAATGACGCGTTTTGCGCCGCCGCTCGTGATATGCACCGCCGCTTTTTCACGTTCGGTAAAGAACCCGGTCGCTTCTATTACCACCTCAACGCCAGCGTCTTTCCAGGGAATATTTGCCGGGTCGCGTTCACTGAATACGGTGATGCGTTGCCCGTCAACCTGTAGCGCGCCGTCCGCCGCTTCAACAGGCACCGGCAGCGTGCCGAGCAGAGAGTCATATTTCAGCAGATGGGCGAGGGTTTTGCTGTCCGTCAGATCGTTTATGGCCACAATCTGGAGATCCGGGTTGCCCAGCGCCGCGCGCAGAACATTACGTCCGATACGGCCGAAACCGTTAATACCGACCTTAACCATGATGCACTCCTTATCTGTGTTGTCTGAAGTGACTGTAGGCCTCAGGTCGGATGGCGTAAATGACAAAAAAGGATCAGATTACGCCATTTTGCGGCAGTGGAAGCGTTGGCGGTATTCGCCCGGCGTGAGATGAAGCTGCTTTTCAAACACCCGACGCAGGTTAATGCTGGAACCAAACCCGCTTTTTTCGGCAATGACCTCAAGCGGATGCTGGGTCTGCTCCAGAAGCTGGCGGGCGGCGGCCAGGCGCGCTTCAGTGACATAACGGGCCGGTGGTACACCGACGTCACGCGTGAACACGCGGGTAAAATTGCGCGGGCTCATCGCGACCCGTTCAGCCAGCTTTTCGACGCACAAATCTGCGGTAAGGTTTTGCAGGATCCAGCTTTGCAGCTCGCTTACGGGTCCGGTCGCGCTGGACTGCTCCAGATTATAGCGGCTGAACTGTAGCTGGCCGCCGGGCCGACGCAGGTACATCACCATATCCTGCGCTACGTTGCGGGCGAGGGTGAAGCCGTAATCGTCTTCCACCAGCGCCAGCGTCAAATCAAACCCGGAGCTGACGCCGCCGGACGTCCAGACGGGTCCATCCTGAACATAAAGCGGGCCACCCTCAACGTTGACCGCAGGATAGAGGGTTTTCAGCGTCTCCAGCAGCCGCCAGTGGGTCGTTGCCCGGCGCCTATCAAGCAGTCCGGCCTGTGCCAGCAGCAGCGCTCCGCCGCAAACAGAGGCAACGCGTCGCGCATGCGGCGCGGCAAGGTGCAGCCAGTCCACCACGGCGGTGCTCTCCTGCTCATTTATGCCGCGCCCGGTAATGATGATAGTGTCCAGCGGCTCGCGCGGATCCAGCTCCGGCAGGCGATAGTCCGCCAGCAGGTTTAAACCGGACTGGCCGTGGATCACCAGATGAGGCTGGGTGGTGGCAATAATGATGCGGTAACGAGGCTGCGCAAGGCCGTCCGGGTGCAGCCGGTTGGCCTGCATCAGAATGTCGGCGATACCGGCGGCTTCAAACAGCATGCCGCCGTCAGGAACGATAATCAGGATCTTCTTCATGTCCTGAAAAGTACCTTTATCACAAAATAAGTCAAGCGGCGGGATGAATGGCCAGGAGGATGTTGGCAGGAAGTAAAAAAAATATGTAGCAATGGTAAAACTTTTAGCGACAGGTATACCGTCAATACCCCTGATTGTGGGGTTAAATGCTTCCTGTTGAACATTAAAAGAACAAAAAGATGTAGCCGGACTTAATTATTAAGGCACAAAAAATAACTTCGAAGGCTAAATTCTCAAAAGTTATTTCGGCACGCGAAATTAATATACTGGCGTTATTTCCCTCTGCCTTGGTTAATGCGGGCACTCGTTAAGAATAAAACTTATCTTTGAAATGCAACAATGTAAATATCCTAAATATATCCCACAGCGCACAGAAAAAATGAAATTCTACTAATTATGGTAGTGGCGATAATAGGTGGCTTACGTTAATGATAGTGGTTCTCTTTTGGGTATTTAATTATTAATTTTCAACAAGATATACGCATTCCCTGCCTAAGAAAAAGCAGATTTAAGCTAAGTGCGCATTTTTAATGAGATTAATCCTATAATGCATTGGGCGGATCGTTATACGCCATTAAGCAGACGGGAAATATTGAATTGATGGCAAGCTCATGTAAACTTGTCTACCGTTTGTCAAAATATGTCAGGAACATGCTGGGCCTATTTCTGTAGGGCTCGTGCGGTAGCTATGCCCTAAAATAGTTACATGCTGAAAATATCCTGACTATTTTAACAATAGCACCTAAGTCAAATTTTATCCCCTCTCTTCATCCTCTAAATATCGCTACGGAAAAGCATATGAAACTGCGCGTATTGTTATCACTTCTGTTTGTTATGGCGGTGGCGGGCTGTAAGGCGCCGCAGAAACCAGCGATCACCGATGATACGATCGTGACGAGCCAGGTTAATGGCGTCACGCTGACGCACCGTCACGCTGTTACCCCGCCGGCGGAGTTCACTCAGGTGAATGAACCGTATCGTGCCATGTACCCGGCATCCCTGATGAGCCGCCCTGACTACGGCGGAAAGGTGATCCGCACGCTTGAGACCGGCAAAACTTACGTTGTGCTGGGGCAGGTTGAACATTTCTGGATGGCGCTGGCCGATGAAGGGAGTGAACAGCTGATTGGTTACGTGCCGATGCGTGCCGTGATCAAGGCTGACCAGTACGAAGCCACCGTGCGTAAACAGGCGCAGCGCCCTAAAGCGCGCAAGAAAACCACCTGCGTCGATGTCGATGGCAACAGCAAAGCCTGCAAAGACAGCGCGAACGGTACCTGGATCCTGAACTAAACGGGTTTCACGAGCATATTTTTATGAATAATAAAAATTTTCATCGGATGTGGTTCCCATTTTTTGCGTTGATTTTCGCGCTGATCGGTGGTTGTACGTCGTCTTCACACAGCGACCCCTCCCGCTACAATCTACAGTTTCAGGCTCATCCTCAAATCAATGATTCTGCGCCGCTTAAGGTCAGAGTGATGCTGCTGAAATCCGATGCGGATTTCATGTCCAGCGACTTCTACTCCTTACAGAACAACGCGTCAGCCACGCTTGGCGCGAATCTGCTGAACAGCGATGTGTTCTTCCTGATGCCGGGCCAGCTTTCGAAAACCCTGAGCGGCCAAAGCTCGCCGGACGCGCGCTATATCGGCGTGATGGCGGAATACCAGGCGCTGGACGGCAAAAAATGGCGTGTCTCACTCCCTTTGCCTGTTCCCGGCGAAAACGCGATTTACCAGTTCTGGAAATGGTCCGCAGATGAACTCCAGGCCAGCGTCTTCCTTGACGTAAACGGTATCCGGGTCATCAGCCAGTAACGCCCTTCATAACAGGAAAGAGATCATCATGACGAAAGCAGAAAAGGTCGTCTGGACAGAGGGCATGTTCCTGCGTCCCCACCATTTTCAGCGGACAGAACGTTACCTCCTCAACCACGTTCGTGAATGGGGAGCATTGCAGCGATCGTACCTCTGGGGCTTTCTCGACCTTGAGCTGGACGAAGCGATGCTTCGCCAGGGCTGCATTGCCTTGAGCTACTGTAGCGGTTTGCTGCCTGACGGCACGTTTTTCCAGGTTCGCAGCGATCGCAACGGTCCGGCCCCGCTAAAAATCCCCGATAACCTCACCAATGAAAAAGTGGTGCTTGCGCTGCCGGTTCGTCGCGGTGGCCGTGAAGAGGTGATTTTCAGCGAAGAGCACGCTTCTCTGGCGCGTTTTATTACCTTTGAGCAAGAGGTGGAAGACGATAACGCCATGTCGGTCGGGGAGGCCACGGTCCAGTTTGGCCGCCTGCGTCTGACCCTGATGCTGGAGAAAGATCTGACGGCAGAGTGGACCGCCATCGGCGTGGCGTTCGTCACCGAAAAGCGCAACGACAACCACGTGCGGCTGGATAACAGCTACATCCCGCCCATGCTGAACGCCAATAACAGCCCGCAACTATACGGCATGATCAACGATCTGCACGGCTTGCTGGTGCAGCGTAGCCAGCAGATTGGTGGCCGTCTGCGCCAGCCGGGGCGTTTCAATACGTCCGAGATGGTCGAGTTCACGCTTCTCTCGCTGATCAACCGCCACCTGGGCGACGTCTCGCATTTAAAAACGCTGCCGCTGCTTCACCCGGAAGCGCTCTGGCGCAGCTGGCTGCCGTTTGCCACGGAACTCGCCACCTGGACGCCGCAGCGTACCGCAGAGAGCATTCTGCCGGTATACGACCATGACGATCTCGCCGCTTGCTTCAGCAAACTGATGCTGATGCTGCGTCAGGGGCTGTCGCTGGTCATGGAAGATCATGCCATTCAGCTGCCGCTGCACGAACGCTCTCACGGACTGAACATCGCCACCGTGCCGGAGACCAGCATGGTTCGCGAGTTTGGCTTCGTGCTGGCGGTAAAAGCCAACGTCCCGGGCGAACACCTGCAAACCCATTTCCCTGCCCAGATGAAGGTTGCGCCTGTCTCAAAAATTCGCGATCTGGTTCAGCTTCAGCTGCCGGGCATCATGCTGCGGGCCATGCCCGTCGCACCGCCGCAGATACCGTGGCATGCGGGCTACAGCTATTTCGAGCTCGAGAGGGGCAGCGAGCTGTGGCACGAGATGGACAAGTCCGGGGCATTCGCGCTGCATCTCGCAGGGGAATTCCCGGGTCTCGATATGGAGTTCTGGGCCATCCGTAGCCCGACAGAATAATAAAGCGAGCGCTTAATATGCAGGAACGACAGGATACCGGCAGCGATGCCGTGTTTACCGGAGCCAGTGGGAATAATCAGCTGGTGGCGGCCGCCAATCCGCTGCTCAATGCGATTCCGCAAATCCGTCATTCGGTTTCCCACGACGATCAGGTCGGGCTGCGCCAGCGCCTGATCGACGAAATTCGCCGATTCGAAGTGCGGTGCCAGCAGGCGGGCTTACCGTATGAAGTGATTGTCGGCGCACGCTACTGCCTCTGCACGGCGCTGGACGAAGCCGCCGCCCTGACCCCCTGGGGAAGCAGCGGCGTCTGGTCAAGCAACGGCCTGCTGGTGACGTTTCATAACGAAACCTGGGGCGGCGAGAAGTTTTTCCAGCTGCTGGCGCGTCTGTCTCAGAATCCGCGTGAACACATTCTGCTGCTCGAGATGATCAACTACTGTCTGCTGCTCGGCTTTGAAGGGCGCTACCGCGTGCTGGACAATGGCCGCACCCAGCTGGAAACCATCAAACAGCGTCTGTGGCAAATGATCCGCGGCGTGCGCGGCAGCTACCCGCCGCCACTCTCCCCGCATCCGGAAGATCGCCCCGTGCTGCGCAAGCTCTGGCGGCCAATGATTCCTCTCTGGGCGTGCGTGGCGCTGGTGGGCTTTATCGCCTGCCTGTTCTATATCGTCCTCAACTGGCGCCTGGGCGATAACACCAGCCCGGTGCTGGCGAAGATTTACCAGTCCCAGCTGCCGGAAACCACTATCCAGCAGCCTGTGCGTCAGATGCCGGCGGTGCTGAACCTGCGCGGTTTCCTGAAGCCTGAAATTGAGGCCGGTCTGGTGGCCGTGAAGGATGAGGCGGATCGCAGCGTGGTGATCCTGAAAGGGGACGGACTGTTTGCCTCGGCCTCAACCGTGGTGCGCGATCGCTATGAGCCGGTTATTGACCGCATCGCCCAGGCGATGAATAACGTCAGCGGCAAAATTCTGGTGGTGGGGTACAGCGACAACGTGCCGATCCGCAGCGCCCGCTTCGCCTCCAACTATGAACTCTCGCTTGAGCGCGCCCGCTCGGTGCAAAAACAGCTACAGGGCAGCCTGTCCCAGCCTGAGCGCGTCAAAGCCGAAGGGCGGGGCGAGATCAACCCGGTAGCGCCTAACACGACGCCTGAGAATCGCGCCCGTAACCGCCGCGTGGAAATTACGCTGCTGGTGTCGCCTGGCAATACCCAGGCCGAGCTGAACGGATTGCCGCAAGGAAACTAAGGATGCTGACTACTCTACTTTCTATACTGACCAATCGCATTCTGTGGAGCTTCCTGGGCGTAACGGCGCTCGCGGCGGTGATCTGGATGATTGGCCCGCTGTTGTCCATCGTGGATACCCGGCCTCTTGAATCCGAGCAGAACCGCGTCATCAGCATTGCGGTGGTCTACCTGATTTGGGCCCAGAGCCACATTCTGCCCCGGTTGTATAACGCCTGGCTGAACCGCAAGCTGATGGACAAGCTCAACGAAAACACCACCAGCCCGGAAGCGGCCGATCCGCAGAAACGTCTGAACAGCGAGGAGCAGATCCTTGCCGGGCGTTTCGACGAAGCCGCCCAGATGCTGAAAAAAGCCCACTTCAGCAAAGCGGGGCACGGCGCGCAGTGGACGCAGCGCTTCAGCACCCAGTACCTCTATCAACTGCCGTGGTACGTCATTATTGGCGCACCGGGTTCCGGTAAAACCACCGCGCTGGCCAACTCCGGGCTGCAATTCCCGCTGGCGGACCGCTTCGGTAAAACCGCGCTGCGCGGCATTGGCGGCACGCGCAACTGCGACTGGTGGTTCACCAACGAGGCGGTGCTGCTGGATACTGCGGGGCGTTACACCACTCAGGAGAGCGAGCAGGTTCAGGACGCCGGCGAGTGGCTGGAATTTATCAACCTGCTGCGTAAATACCGCCGCCGCCAACCCATCAACGGCGTGATTATCACCATCAGCATTTCCGACCTGCTTTCTCAGTCCGCGGAGGCCTCCCGCCAGCAGGCGGTGAACCTGCGCCAGCGTCTCTCCGAGCTGCACGAACAGCTGGGCATTCGCTTCCCGGTGTACGTGATGGTCACCAAGGCGGACCTGCTTAAAGGCTTCCGCGCCTGGTTTGCGGATTACGACAAAGCCCAGCGCGACCAGATCTGGGGCTTTACCCTGCCGTGGGAGCAGACCAAACACGCCGATTACGACCTGATGGGCAACTTCCAGCAGGAGTTTTCCCTGCTGCAACAGCGTCTGGATGCCGGCCTGCCGGAAACCATGCTGAAAGAGCACGATGCAAAAGCCCGGGCGGAAGCATATCTCTTCCCGCAGGAGTTCGCCGCGCTGCGCCCGCTGCTGGCGGACTACCTGAGCACGGTCTTTGCGCGCTCAAATTTCGAAACCGAATTTTCCCCGCGCGGTATCTACTTCGCCAGCGGCACCCAGGAAGGCATGCCGTTTGACCGCGTGATGGGCGAGCTGAACCGCGCGCTCTCGCTGCCGGAAGGGGGCGAAAGCGACCGCTGGGACTCGGTGAGTAAAGAAGCGCCGATCCCGGGGGCGAAAGGTCAGAGTTTCTTCATTAAGAACCTGCTGCAAAACGTCATTTTCCAGGAGGCGGGCATCGCCGGCGAAAACCGCTGGTGGGAACTGCGCAACCGCGCCGTGATGTGGTCCGGCTATGCGGCGCTGCTGGCCCTGCTGGTGATCCTGGGCGGCCTGTGGCTGACCAGCTACGCCAAAAATAAAGCCTATCTGGAAGAGGTGGATGCAAAAGTGCCGGGGCTGGAGCAGCAGAGCAAGGCGCTGCAAAACCAGCCTCAGCGCGATCTGTTTGCGCTTCTGCCGCTGCTTAACAGCCTGGTGGATCTGCCGAAAAGCGAGGCCTTTGACGTTAACGATCCGCCGGTTTCACGCCGCATGGGGCTTTATCGCGGAGATGACGTCAGCGATGCCTCGCAGTCGCTGTATCAGAAAGCGCTGGATCAGATGCTGCTGCCCGCCGTGGCGATGCACATAACCACCTGGCTGCGCAACGACAACGGCAGCGACGTGGAGTACAGCTATGAGGCGCTGAAGGCCTATCAGATGCTTTACCAGCCGAAGCATTACGACGGCAAATTCCTGCACTCATGGGTGATGCTCAACCTGCAACGCAACCTGCCGCAGAACGTGACGCAGGCGGAGCTTCAGGAGCTGGAGTGGCACCTGACGCAGCTGCTGGAACCGAAAATTCAGGCTTCACCGTATGCCCAGGATGAGGATCTGGTGGCCCGCGAGAGGGCGCTTATCAACCAGCAGCCGCTCTCCACCCGCGTGTACGGACGCCTGAAGCGTCTGCTGGAGCATGATGAAAACCTGAAGCCGGTTTCGCTTTCAGATCTCGGCGGCCCGCAGAGCGAGCTGGTGTTTTCCCGTAAAAGCGGCAAGCCGGTGAGTGAGGGCGTGCCGGGGCTCTATACGCCGGACGGCTACTGGAAGAGTTTTAACGACCAGATCGACAGCGTGACCACCGCCCTGCACGAAGATGATGCCTGGGTTCTGGGGGCGACCACCGCTCAGGAAGATAAACAGCAGATCGACAATGCCGTGCGTCAGCTTTACATGCGCGACTTCATCGTCAACTGGGATCGCTTTCTCGCGGACATTCAGCTCAATAACAGCGCCGATCTTTCCCAGCGCATCAACACCGCGCGCCTGCTTTCAGGCACCAACTCGCCGCTGCGCCGCCTGGTGCTCAACCTGAGCAAGGTGCTGACGCTGTCGCGCACTGCGCCTGCGCCGGAGGATGCGCAGAAAGCGGAAGAGCAAAGCAACCGCGCCACCCGTACGCTGGAAGCGCTGTTCAGCAACGGTGACAACGCTCCAACGCAGGGCGCGGTCGTAACGCAGGCGCCCGAGCAACTGGTGACCGACCACTATGCGCCGATGATTGAGCTGGCGCAGCCGCTGGAGAAGGGCGGTAAGACCATCGTCTTTGATGATTTTCTCAAGCAGGTTGACGAGCTTTATCGCTACCTGACTGCCGTTCAGGATGCAGCAAACAGCGGTATGCCCGCCCCGGGCGGCGATGCCATCAGCCGCCTGCAAGCCAGCGCGGGCCGTCTGCCGGGCGGGCTGCAAACCATGTTCAGTAATATGGCCGTGGGCGCCAGCAGCGATACCCAGCGTCGCGATCTGGAGAACGTGCGTAAGCGCATCAACGTGGAAGTGGGCGGGTTCTGCCGTCAGGCTATTGCCGGGCGTTACCCGCTGGTGCGTAGCGCCAGCACCGAAGTGACGCCGGACGATCTTGCCCGCATGTTCGCGCCGGGCACCGGGCTGATGGACACCTTCTTTCGCGACAACCTGACCAACAAGGTGGACACCACCCAGGCGAACTGGCGTTTTATGCCGGGCATCGACGGCAAAACGCTGCCGGGCAGCGAAGGGCTGCTGCGTCCGTTCCAGCAGGCGCAGTCCATCCGCGATGCTTTCTTTGCCAACGGCGCGACCACGCCATCCTTTAAGGTCACGGTGCGCACCGTGCGGATGGATAACACTATTCTGAACCTCACGCTGGACGTGGACGGTCAGCTGCTGCGCTACAGCCACGGTCCGCAGGCGGTGCAAATCATGAACTGGCCGGGGCCGGGCGGGACGAACCAGGTGCGTATGCAGCTCGGTCTGGCAAACGGCAGCACCGCAACGCTGGTGACCAACGGTTCATGGGCGCTCAACCGCTTTTTCGACAAGGCGCGCACCAGCCCTGGCGCGGGTAGCCTGAGCCGTCAGGCCACCTTCAACGTCGACGGACATCAGGTCACGCTGGAGTTTGCGCCGAACAGCATCCGCAACCCGTTCCAGCTTCCCCGTTTCTCATGCCCATAACCGCAAGGACAGCCGTATGACGAATACCCCTGCGATGAACCGCTACAGCTGGTATGGCAAATTACCCAGCGCCGGAGATTTTTTGCAGCGTCGCTTTCCGGATACCCTGCAACGCCAGTGGTCGCACTGGTTCCAGGTCGGCCTGCTGGCCTGGCAGCAGGAAGAGCAGCGCAGCGGCGAGCGCCCGTTTTCTAAAGCCCCGGTGTGGAATTTTGTCGTCCCGCCGATGCTCGGCAGCCAGATGATTCAGATGGGCTGCCTGCTGCCGGGCCGTGACAGCGTGGGCCGCCACTATCCGGTCTGTATTCAGCTAAGCTTTACGCCGGCCGAGTGGTCGTCCCGCCTGCTCGGGCAGGCCGAAAGCTGGTACCAGCAGCTGGGGCGTCTGGGACTGCACGCGGTGCGTAACAGCTATTCTGCCTCCCAGCTGGATGACATGCTGATGACCATCCCGGCGCCACAGCCTGTAGAGCCGCAAAAGCGTTCCGACATTCTCGACGTGATTGGCTATGACGACGATGGTCAGAACACCCTGGGCTGGCCGCAGGCGGCGGAGTGTTTCGATCCGCTGCGCCAGACCAGCTACTGGTGGACGAACCGCTGCGACGGCTACCCGCTCTACACCCACGTGCACAGCGGAAACTTTACCGGGCAGCTCTTTACGCTGCTGTTCGATCCGGCAGGCGGCGCCCGACCGGGCCGTCACGGGCTTTACCCGCCTATGTTTGAATAAGCAGGGACCTTATGAATATCGATGAATTTCTCGCGCCGATAAGCCCCGACAACCCCTGCGGTGAAAACCTGGAGTACGACGCCGATTTCCAGGCGATGAACCAGGCAAGCCAGGGCAAAGCCGAGCAGCAGTTTGGCGACACCATCATCCCGGCAGAGCCCGCAGACTGGAACACCGTTGAAAAGCTCGCCACCGGCCTGCTGACCCGCACCAAAGATCTTCGCGTGCTGCTGGCGCTCACCCATGCCTGGACGCGTCGCCGCGGACTGGCAGGCTACGCCGACGGGCTGCTGCTGGTGCAGGAAGCGTTGTCCCGCTACTGGGAACAGCTCTATCCGCTGCTGGAAGAGTATGGCGAAACCGATCCGTTCTACCGCATCAACGCCCTCGCCGGGCTGAGTGATAAATCCGACCTGACCGTCGCGGTGCGCAACGCCTCGCTGCTGCGCTCAAACGGCGATGAAATTTCGCTGCGCGACGCGCAGGCGCTGCTCGACGGCAGCAAAACCGAATGCCCGGACTACCCCGGCGGTCGCCCGAGGCTGATTGACGAGCTGGCGCGCGGCGACCAGCCCGGCACCGCGGCGGTTATCGTGATCAACGAGCGCCTGCTGGCTATCCGCGAAATGCTTACCGGCTATCTCGGCGAAAGCGGCGTGCCGGAGATGGAACAGCTGCTGAAAACCGTCGGGCTGGTTTCCAGCGCCTGTCAGGTGACCGATATCAGCAAGCTGCTGCCAAACCGTGACGCGCAGGCTGAACCGCACGCCGAGCCACAGCAGGTGGCCGCCCAGCCCGTCCAGCAGGTGACGGACTGGCGCAGCGTGCAGGTGACCAGCCGCGCCGACGCGCAGCTGATGCTGGAAAAAGCGAAGCAGTATTTTGCGCAGTACGAACCAAGCCATCCCGCACCGCTGATGATTGAACGGGTGCAGCGGCTGTCTGAACTCAACTTTATGGACATTATTCGCGACCTGGCGCCGGACGGCGTTAACCAACTGGAAAACATCTTTGGACGCCGCGAATGACGCGTCCTGGCATTATGACGACAGGCATGGAGTCTGCCGTTTCACCTTCACCGCGCATCTTTGATGGAGAACATCATGGCAATGAGTAACAGTGGACAGAAATTCATCGCACGCAACCGTGCTCCCCGCGTGCAGATCGAGTACGACGTAGAGATCTACGGTGCAGAACGCAAAATTCAGCTGCCGTTTGTGATGGGCGTTATGGCCGATCTGGTTGGCAAGCCGGTGGAAAACCTGCCAGCCGTCGACGAGCGTAAATTCCTGGAAATCGACATCGATAACTTCGACGAACGCATGAAGGCGCTGAAGCCGCGCGTGGCGTTCCAGGTAGATAACACCCTGACCGGCGAAGGTAAGCTCAACGTCGATCTGACCTTCGACAGCATGGACGACTTCCTGCCGGACGCGGTGGCCCGCAAAGTTGAGCCGCTGAACAAGCTGCTGGAGGCGCGCACCCAGCTCTCTAACCTGCTGACCTACATGGACGGCAAAAACGGCGCGGAAGAGCTGATTGCAAAAATCCTTCAGGATCCGACGCTGCTCAAATCCCTGAGCCAGATGCCAAAAAATGACGAAAGTGCGAAAGGTAGCGAGGAATAATCGATG
This sequence comes from Enterobacter cloacae complex sp. I2, assembly GCF_014896205.1. NCBI lineage: Bacteria > Pseudomonadati > Pseudomonadota > Gammaproteobacteria > Enterobacterales > Enterobacteriaceae > Enterobacter > Enterobacter cloacae complex sp. I2. The sequence continues at coordinate 33,772 of NZ_JADBRA010000015.1, read as the reverse complement.
AGCAACCAGACTCAACAACACGATCAGCAGGCGGGTCAGGCGTTCAGCCAGGACGAGTTCAGCGCGCTGCTGAACAAAGAGTTTCGTCCGAAAACCGACCAGGCGCGCTCCGCCGTCGAAAGCGCGGTAAAAACCCTGGCGCAGCAGGCGCTGGAAAATACCGTCACCTTCTCTAACGACACCTACCGCACCATTCAGAACCTGATTGCCGGTATCGACGAGCAGCTCTCGCAGCAGGTGAACCAGATCATTCACCACGATGAGTTCCAGAAGCTGGAAAGCGCCTGGCGCGGCCTGAGCTACCTGGTCAACAACACCGAAACCGACGAGATGCTGAAGATCCGCTTTATGAGCATTTCCAAGCAGGAGCTGGGCCGCACCCTGAAGCGCTACAAGGGCGTGGGCTGGGACCAGAGCCCGATTTTCAAAAAAATCTACGAGCAGGAGTACGGCCAGTTTGGCGGCGAGCCGTTTGGCTGCATCGTCGGGGACTACTACTTCGACCACAGCCCGCAGGACGTTGAGCTGCTGGGCGAGATGGCGCGCATCGGCTCTGCCGCCCACTGTCCGTTCATCACCGGCACCGCGCCGGGCGTGATGCAGATGGAATCCTGGCAGGAGCTGGCTAACCCGCGCGATCTGACCAAGATCTTCCAGAACACCGAGTACGCCGCCTGGCGTTCCCTGCGTGAATCCGAAGATGCCCGCTATCTGGGGCTGGTGATGCCGCGCTTCCTGTCGCGTCTGCCGTACGGCATTCGCACCAACCCGGTGGACAGCTTCGATTTTGAAGAGCAGACCGACGGCGCGAACCACAACAGCTACTCGTGGGCGAACGCGGCCTATGCGATGGCCGCCAACATCAACCGCTCCTTCAAAGAGTACGGCTGGTGTACCTCGATTCGCGGCGTGGAGTCCGGCGGGGCGGTGGAAAACCTGCCGTGCCATACCTTCCCGAGCGATGACGGCGGCGTGGACATGAAGTGTCCGACCGAGATCGCCATCAGCGACCGTCGCGAAGCCGAGCTGGCGAAAAACGGCTTTATGCCGCTGGTGCACCGTAAAAACTCCGACTTTGCCGCCTTTATCGGGGCGCAGTCCCTGCAAAAACCGGCCGAGTACCACGATCCGGACGCCACCGCGAACGCGCGTCTGGCCTCCCGTCTGCCGTACCTGTTTGCCTGCTGCCGCTTTGCCCACTACCTGAAGTGCATCGTGCGCGACAAAATCGGCTCCTTCCGCGAGCGCGAAGAGATGGAGCGCTGGCTGAACGACTGGGTAATGAACTACGTCGACGGCGACCCGGCGAACTCCTCCCAGGAGACCAAGTCCCGTAAACCGCTGGCGGCTGCGGAAGTGCAGGTGCAGGAAATCGAAGACAACCCGGGCTACTACGCCGCGAAGTTCTTCCTGCGCCCTCACTATCAGCTGGAAGGTCTGACCGTTTCCCTGCGTCTGGTATCTAAACTGCCGTCGCTGAAGACGAAAGACGCGTGATGACGATTGCCGGCCCACAAGGGCCGGTAACCTAGTTCTTCGAAACCAACTTCTTTAAATTTCATCAACGACATTTATTCACCTCAGGGAGATCTGAAATTGGTAGCTAGTTCGCCAACAGAAATTGCCGAAGGTATGTTGAAAATATTCAACACGCGCAAACAAAGCGGTCCTGAAATCTTTGCCCGGAGTACGGTCGATGGTTTTATGTCCATCCCAGAAGATTTATGGATGCTTACGAAGGATTTCCTTGATTCAGATCACCGGTGGCGAAATCAAACCGACAAAATCAGACTACTGACCCTTATCAAAAAAGGGCTCACGTCAGAGGATGTCCGTCGGTTAATAAATACAGTTATAAAACGCTACCTGTCTGGATTATCTGAAGAGCAATCTAAGGAGCTACTCCTGAAAATAGGTGGGTCGCAAGTCGGTGGTATTGCCTTTAAAATGATTTTTGTAAACGAGCTAATTGCATTGTTTGTTTCGAAAATTGTACCGCGTTTTCTGGTCTCTGCTGGAATTACAGGAGTGTTAAGCGTTGGTGCTTCCATTTCTCGCTCAGTTTATACATCCTATGATTTGTTAAAATTAAATAAAGATGTTTACAACGAGTTACGTGGTGCGGGAGATTTGGATTTGTTATATTTCCTTGTTGAAGATAACGTTAAACCATTCATTGAAGCTATAAACTATCAACAAAGTCATGGCGCTATCGATCAAGATATTTTTAACCGGTTTTTAACGGGGGTTCCTCGTGTTTGATAAAGCAATTAGATATATAGGGGTATATCTCATGCTTCTACTATCTTTCATGCTTTTCTTTACGGTGCTTGGTTATTATGTTTTCGTCTTTGACTGGAGTGTGAGTACTTTTGAAGTAACGATAAATGCAGCTTTGTTAATATTTGCTGTGGCTGCATCTATCGCTATTTATTACTTTGCTGAAAAATTAAAATCACGACTTTGATTTGCGTAATGATTTCAGTAGATAATAAATCACCAGAAGAACGATAAGCAGGAAAAGTAATTTCCCAAACAGGTAGCCAGCCGCCAGGGTAGTCATCTGCTCAAGCGTGAAAACATACCATGCGGACTGGAATAGATTCACGGTAGTGAAAATTGCAACAATGAATAATCCAATTGCAAGTATTGTTAAGAGAAGATATTTCATTTGTGTCCTTATGTAATCCGGAAGTGATTGAAATTATTCTAGATGATGAAATCAATGATTGTCTAGCGTTGAGACACAGTGATGAGTGACAAACCATAATTTAGGGTGGTTGTTATTGCAGCCACTCTGAACAGTCTGTGCGAGTACGATATCGACAGACTAGAGGCAGAGGTAAAATATGGACGGTTTTATTCAGCCCCATGCTTTCCTGTTTGCCATATAAGGGCTTTTTCGAAAGCAATATTGTTCATCCACGAAGAGTAGATATTATGGCTATTGATATGTTTCTGAAGGTCGAGGGTGTTACGGGCGAATCTAAAGATTCTAACCACACCGGCTGGACTGACATTACCTCCTTCTCCTGGGGCGCGTCCCAGCCAGGTAATATGAGTGTGGGTGGTGGCGGTGGTGCCGGTAAGGTTAACTTTAACGATCTGCACGTTAATGCTCTGATCGACAAATCCACTACAGCAATCCTGAAACACTGCGCAAGCGGTAAGCACCTGACCAAAGTTGAACTGTCCGTCTGCAAAGCGGGTGGTCAGCAGGTTGAATACACCCGCATCACCCTGGAAGACGTTCTCGTGACTTCCGTTCAGTACACCGGTGCAGACAACGGCGATACCGTTGGCGTGACCTATGCATTCCAGGCTGCGAAAGTGAAACAGCAGTACTGGGAGCAGACCACTGCCGGTGGTAAAGGTGCAGAAAGCAGCGCTGGCTGGAACATCAAAGAAAACAAAGAAGCATAACAGGAGTGGGCCCGAAAGGGCTCACTTTATCCTGTGCTTTTTAAAAGGGAAAATACTTATGCGTCCTGCTTTTGGTGCCGCCTGGAACAGATTCAGAGAAGTTAATGTCAATGTCGAGACGGTTGGTAAATTATTGGGTGGAAAAGTCCAGCACAATATCGAAGCCGGAATTTTTCAAAATGCATGCCCCATTCGTATGAGCTACGTTTTAAATTATTGTGGCGTTCCAATTCCCGCCAACAGCAGATATGCGACGGTTACGGGGAGTGATAAAAAACGTTACATGTATCGCGTAAAGGATATGATTGCTTTTCTGCCAACTGTAATGGGTAATGCAGATCTGACGGTGACGTCTCCAACACCAGGCCAATTTGCAGGTAAGCAAGGCATTATCATCTTTACCGGTCATGGCTGGAGCGATGCCACTGGACATGTCACGCTCTGGAATGGGAATATTTGCTCCGATGATTGCCATTTTCTGGGTTCTCCCGGTAATGGTTCGTTTATTCCTGGCAGCGCTACGCTCTGGAGTCTGAAATGAAACATTTACTCGCTTTCGTGCTGGCGTTGAATACCTCATATACCTTCGCCCAAACTCTGCCGGACGTTAATACCTTTTCTCAGCAACAGATTTTTGAAAACTGGGTGCAAAATCGCTGTATCGGAAAGATTGCGGATAGTACGACGCTGAAAAATGATGCAAAGGCAAGCGCCGCCGCATGGCTGGAAGCCAGTAACCTGCCTGCCGAGAATTTCGAAAAGGCCGACGAGGTTATTAACACCTTACTGAAACAGAAGCTAGGTGGTACAGCACCGGTAAACTATGAGGTTTTAAAGTGCAGCCTAATTTCCCATAGCGATGCGATTCGCCAACTCAGTGTGCAAAAATAAACCTTCTGCAAAAGCTAAAAATTAAAAAGAATACAAGTAGTTTCCATAGCAAGTCCGTCAAACGTTGCTCCAGGTTACTGTGTTGTTCAGCAACCCGGCACTCTGGATTTTCAGGCAAGACAGCTATTTGGCAATGTGCGCAATGAAATTTGGTGTACCCACAGCGGGGACAGGAACACTCATCTGTGGTTTAGTGGTTGGTGCAGTCGGGGCAGCGGGTGGAACACAAATCGGTGGGTTTGCAGGAGAACAGCTCAATAACTTAATTTTTAGCGGAGAATAAAGTGATTTTTAATAATATTTACTCTGCTGTTATTATATGTCTTTTTGCTGCTTTTATAATTCTGGTCATTTCATTTTATATAGACTATCGAAAAAAATATCGCCAGGTTAACGAAATATATTCGATATTCACAAATCAACAGTTGCTCAAAAAAGAAGATTATCAAACCTGGCAAAATCTTGGGTTCTGGGGGTTTGGTTTTCTCACCACAATTTTATCACGGATCTTACAGGGTAAGCGTGTGAGGCTCACTGAGTGTCGTTGGCTTGAGCCACAGTCGTGCAATGAAATTTTGTCTGCCTTTGAGTTATCATGGGTTAAGCCGTACAGAAGAAAAATCATTATTGCCACTATTATATTTTTACTGCTGTTAATTCTTTCCATCGTTAATAATATGTAATCCTATTCTGATATTTAAATGATGCCTTTCTGAATTAACCCCCAAACCCCGCCGTTCTCATCCCCGAGAGCGGCAGCGTTTGAGCGCTAATCATACCAGCAGGAATACGCCATGCGATTCACGATTATTTCTACGAAACCCGGTCATCAGCCGCCGCAAAGCAGCTGTGATTTTTATGCCCCGGGCGGCACCATTGGGCGCGGTACGGATAACAATCTGGTGCTGCCGGACAACGATCGCACTATCTCGCGTTTGCAGGCTATCGTTCACGTCGACGCCAGCGGCGAATGTCGCGTCACGAACCGTGGCAGCGTTACTCGCGTGGTATTGAATGATATTCCGCTGGAGCGTGGGCGTCAGGTTGAGCTTCAGGATGGGGATATTCTCGGTATTGATGATTATCGCATCGAAGTCAGCGAACTTATTCACGATACCCAGCCCGTAAGCCGCATGGCGGCCAGCATGCAGCAGGCGCGTCCAGCGGCAACACCTGCACCGGCAGCGGCGCCGCAACCAAAACCGGCCAGCGCCGCGCCTCGCGGAAAAGCGGAACCTACGGCCGTGCCGTCGGAAATCTGGGACAGCCTGATGCAGGAGTTCTCCATCTCCGACAGCATCTCCAGCAACCGGGCAAAACCACAGCCTGCCGCGTCCCACGACCCGTTCTCCCAGCCCGCGGCTCCGGAGCGGAATGCCGAAGATCCACTGGCGATGTTCAACGACACCGATCCGGCACTTGAACGTAAAAATGTGGATCCGGACTCGCTGTTCAGCGATGACGCGTTGTTCAAGCAGGAGAGCATCTTTGACGATGTCACCCCTTCAACGCTGGTGCAGCCGGACGAAAGCAAACCTGCCCAGCCAAAGGAAGAGGCCGCGGATGAACTCGATCCGTTAGCCCTGTTTGGCGGGACGGCCAGCGCGCCTGCCGCGCGTCACGACGACCCGCTCGGCCTGATGGGCGGCGCGCCGTTAACCCATCCGGATGAAATCGCGGCTGATAAGCCGGAGCCAAAGCCTGAACCTCAGCCCGCACCGGAAGAGGATGCGCTTGCCGGTTCGCCGCTGTTCGATCCGGAACCGACTGAACCGCAGGACGCGCCGCGCGCGGAAGAAGAAGAGCCCGCGCGTCCCGATTACGCCGGCTTCACCATGCCAACGCCGCAGGCCGTGGCGCGCAGTCACGCCCAGGCGCCTAAGGGCCGCCTGCGCATCGACCCGGTTAAAAACGCCGCATCCCCCGCGGCTGCCGCACAGACCGGCGAGCGGGGCGAGGTGCTTCAGGGCGAACTGCTGGAGGCGCTGCTGGAAGGCATGGGCCTGAGCGAAATGCAGCCGGTGCCGCAGTTTGACCGCGAAAACATGCGTCAGCTGGGCCAGATCCTGGGCATGTTCTCGCAGGGGACCGTGGCGCTGCTCTCCTCGCGGTCCATCCTCAAGCGCGGGGTAAAGGCCGATATGACCATGGTGCTCGACGATGCCAACAACCCGTTCAAGCTGCTGCCAACCGGTAAAACGGTCCTGATACAGATGTTCGGCACGCCGATGCCGGGCTTTATGCCGCCGACCAAATCGGTACGTGATGCGCTGATCGATCTTCAGGCGCACCAGCTGGGGATGATCTCCGGTATCCGCGCCATTATCGCCGCTATGCTGCAATCCTTTAATCCGGAACAGCTGGAAGAGCAGGCGAAGCAGAACGGGATGACGTCGCGCCTGGCGCTGCCGGGCAGCCGTAAAGCCGCGCTGTGGGATTATTTCGTTCGCAGCTATGGCGAGACGGCGGGCGAGATCGAGGACGACTTCCATACCTTGTTTGGCGAAGCCTTCCTCCATGCCTATGACATGGAGGTCAATCAGTACAAAGACTCACAAAGCGGATCCGAAGAAAAATGAATATCGCAACGGCTTCTCTCTCCCGCCAGGGGACGCGCGCCAGCAACCAGGATCAGACGGGAGAAACCATCGGGGAACGTTCAGCCTGCTTTGTCGTCTGCGACGGCATTGCGGGCCTGCCGGGCGGCGAGGTGGCCGCTGAGCTGGCCCGCAACAGCATTATTTCCCGCTTTGATGGCGACAAGCACCTGAATGCGCAGCATATTCGTGACTACGTCCAAACGGCGAACCGCACCATCCTCAGCGAACAACAGGCGGTGCAGGACTATCGCCGGATGGGCACCACGCTGGTCAGCCTGTTTATCGACAGGGATTACCGTCTGGCCTACTGGGCGCACGCCGGTGACAGCCGCCTGTACCTGTTTCGTCGCGGCTGGCTGTGGCACGTCACCACCGATCACAGCCTCGTCCAGCAGATGAAGGATGCCGGACATCAGACCGATGACCTCAACAGCAACCTGCTGTATCTGGCGCTGGGTATTGAGAATGGCGGACCGGAAGCGAGCTACAGCGATGTGGTGCAGGTTGAAGACGGCGATGCATTTTTACTCTGCACCGACGGTTTCTGGCACGGCGTCAGCGAAGAGCAGATGAAGCAGTCGCTGCACATGGTCAATACGCCACAGGAGTGGCTGACCTTAATGAACCAAATCATTCAAAAGAATGGCGAACAGGAGGGCAATGCTCAGGATAACTACACCGCCGTGGCGGTGTGGATGGGCAACCCTCAGGACACCACTTTGCTGCATACGCTCTCTGACGCAGCACAATTTCTTCCCTGCGGAACTGATTAGACACACAAGGATTGATATGAAACTTTGGCTATCGGGTTTGGCTCTTCTGACGGTGGCGACCACCGCACAGGCTGAAAACTTCCGCATCGTGCAGTCTCCTGCGCAGAAGCTGGATATCTGGATCGACAACATTAAAGACAATACGCCGCAAAGCTGGTGTAAGTCGGACGTGGCGCTGCGCATCGTGGCGAATGGTAAGAAAGAGGTTTCGGTGCTGGAAAACTTCGTGCCGCGCCTTGGCTCGCTGCTGGAGCACCAGTGCAGCAAGCTGAATACCCTCAACTGGACGCTGAACGATCCGCAGGGGACGACGCTTGCCCGTGGCACGGCGGCTAAAGCGCAGGACTGGGCGCTGGTGGTGAAGCAGCAGGAAACGGCGGTGGCAGCGACCACCACCCCGGGCGCGCTGCTGCCGCCTGACCAGAATCCGGAGACGCACACCGTAGCGGCAGACCGTACCCCATGGCAGGAGTTTACCCTTCAGGACGGCTGCCACCTGCGCACCTTCTGGGAGGGTGGTTCCTCCGCGCCGGCGCTGTTTATTCCTGACTCCGACACCACCCGCTGCGGTAACGGCAGCTGGCTCAGCGGCCACACCGTGGTGACGCAAAACCGTAACGGGACGCAGAAAGCGATTCCGGTCACCTACATTCACGGCTTCCCGGTGATGGGGCTGAACAACGCGGTCGATCCTGAAAACGCGCTGATCACCTCCGTCAACAAAGAGCGCATGGTCTTCAGCACCCAGAACAGCGACCAGAGCTGGATGATCCTGCCGTACGACAGCACCCTGAACGGCTGGAAGAGCAACGGCACGGTGGCGGTGGAAATCACGCGCGAGATCGCCAGCGACGACGCCCGACTTCAGGCGCGTATCGCCGAGGTCAAGAAGATCTGGAGCGCATGGGTTGCACCGGGCGCTGAGCTGAACGTTGTTCTGATCGACACGCTGCGCCCGCAGCTGCGCGATCCGGCAATAGGCGCCTGGCGCGCGGCGAATTAAGGAGTGGCTATGAATACGCTTTATCAACGCCTGGCAGGTGAGTCGATTAACGACGCGCTGCTTCGCCTGGAAGCCGATATAAAAGCCCGCCCGGCGGATGCCGACCTGCGCGCCGCGTTTGTGCAGTTTCTGATCCTCAGCGGTAACTGGGCTCGCGCCCTGACCCAGCTGAAAAGCTGGCTGGCGCTGAAGCCGCAGGCAAAACCGACCGTGACGCTGCTGGAGCAGGCCATTCAGGGCGAACAGCAGCGGGCCCGCGTGTTTGCAGGAGAGGCGCGTCCGGCGATGCCCGAGGCGCAGTGGCCATGGCTGACGACGTTAGCCCAGGCGCTGACGGAAAGCGGCGAGCACGCGCAAACGCTGCGTCTGGTGGCACTCGAACAAGCCCCGGCAAGCCGTGGACAGGTCACGCTGGAGAATGAAGAAAACCAGCCCTTCGAATGGCTGATGGACGGCGATGCCCGTCTGGGTCCAGTGTGTGAAACTCTGGTCAATGGCCGCTATTTCTGGGTGCCGTTCTGCGCCATCGACACGATCCGTTTCCAGGCTCCGGCCAGCGTGACCGATCTGGTATGGCGTCATGCGCTGGTCCGCCTCACGGACGGCAGCGAGCAGGTCTGTCAGATCCCGGCGCGTTATCCGTTTGCTGACGGCGCTTCCGATAGCGTTAAGCTGGGGCGCACTACCGAGTGGCTCCCGCTCGACGACGACGGTGTCCTGTATGAAGGCATAGGGCAGAAAGCCTGGCTGAGCGAGCAAAGCGAAAGCCCGCTGCTCACCCTGAGCCTGGTGACGTTTGCTGCGGATGGTGCGGATGAGTAATCCCGCTGGCGAAGGCGATCTGCTGCGCAGCGGCTGGCAGGCCCGCAGCAGGCAGGAGAAAGTGGGGGCACGCGACAAGATGCAGCCCTCGCTGCTGGATCGCCTGACGGATAACGATCCGGAAAAAAAACGCGAGTCCGCCAACAGCAATCTGATCACCCACGCCGCGCTGCGTCGCAACGTTCTGCGGGATTTACAGTGGTTGTTTAATACCATCAACCACGATGCCTCCAGCGACTTAAGCGGGCTGACGCAGGTGAGCCGTTCCGTCGTCAACTTTGGCGTTGCGCCGCTGGCGGGGAAAAGAATGTCCGATATCGAATGGCACGACATTCAGCGTAAGCTCACCGAAGCGATTATTAACTTTGAACCGCGGATCCTGCCGCAGGGGCTTCAGGTTCGCTGCGTGTCCGATACCTCGTCGTTAGATCTGCACAACGTGCTGTCTATCGAAATCAAAGGTCGCCTGTGGTGCGTGCCGTATCCGCTGGAGTTTCTCTTTCGCACCGACGTCGACCTTGAAAACGGCCATTTTGAACTGAAGGATGCGGGGTAATTATGGAAAGCAAACTGCTCGAATATTACAACCGTGAACTGGCCTATCTGCGCGAGATGGGCGCGGAGTTCGCCGAACGCTATCCGAAGGTGGCGGGGCGGCTTGGCATGCGCGGCATCGAAGTGGCGGACCCGTACATCGAGCGGCTGATGGAAGGTTTTGCCTTTCTGACCTCCCGCGTGCAGATGAAGATGGACGCCGAGTTCCCGCGCTTTTCACAGCGCATGCTGGAGATGATTGCGCCGAATTATCTGGCGCCCACGCCGTCGATGGCGATCGCTGAAATTCAGCCCGACAGCAGCCGCGGCGACCTGAGCAAAGGCTTCATCGTGCCGCGCGGCACCATGATGGACAGCCTGGCGCTGAAAAAAACCGGCGTCACGTGCAGCTATACCACGGCGCACGAGGTGAACCTGCTGCCGCTAAAAATCGACAGGATCGAGCTCGGCGGCGTGCCCGCCGATCTGCCGCTGGCCCAGCTCGGCCTGAGCCAGCGGGGGATCAGCAGCGCCTTGCGGATCCGCATTGCCTGCGATGGCCCGCAGCACCTTGGACACCTGGATTTTGACCGCCTGGAGTTCTTCTTAAGCGGCCCGGACATCGAGGCGCTGAAGCTGCTGGAGCTGGTCATGGAGCACCACGCGGGCATTGTCTGCCAGACGGTCAGCAAGCAGCCCCAGCGCCAGCTATTGTCGTCTGACGCCCTGCGTCAGGAGGGCTTTGATGCGGACCAGGCGCTGCTCCCGGACGATCTGCGCAACTTTGACGGCTATCGCCTGTTGCAGGAGTACTTTGCGTTCCCGGCACGCTTTCGCTTCATCAGCCTGAGCGGGCTGGGCAAGCTGATCCAGCGCTGCGAAGACGAAAAGGCGTTTGATATCTTTATTCTGCTCGACAAGAGCGACGATCAGCTGGAGCGCTTAGTGGACGCCAGCCACCTGGCGCTGCACTGCACGCCGGTGATCAACCTGTTCCCGAAAGTGGCGGCACGACAGAAGCTGAACGAAGGCCAGCATGAATACCATCTGGTGGTGGATAACATCCGACCGCTGGATTATGAAATTTATGCCGTGAAAAAAATCTATGCCAGCGCCGATGGACAGCGGGACGACCAGACGTTTCGACCGTTCTGGAGTACCTGGAGCGGCGACGCGGGTAACTACGGCGCCTATTTTTCCCTGCGCCGCGAGCAGCGCGTTCTCTCGGAACACGCGCTGCGCTACGGCACCCGCACGGGCTATATCGGCTCGGAGGTCTTTGTCTCGCTGGTGGATGCGCAGCACGCGCCGTGGCAGGAGAACCTGCGCTACATTTCCGCCGAGGTGCTGTGCACCAGCCGCGACCTGCCGCTGATGCTCCAGCAGGAGCTCGGGCAGTTTATTATGGCCGACTCCATGCCGGTGAAGGCGTTAACTCTGCGCAAAGGCCCGACGCCGCCGCGTCCGGCGCTGGCGGAAGGGTTCAGCACCTGGCGACTCATCAGCCAGCTGCAAATGAATTACCTCAGCCTGATGGACAGTGAAAACGAAGAGGGCGCCGCCGCGCTGCGTCAGCTGTTAGGCCTGTATGCCAACCTGGCGGAGACGCCGGTTGCCCGTCAGGTGGATGGTGTTCGCCACTGCGTGCTGGAGCCGGTTCACCGCCGCGTGCCGGAGCCGGGCCCGGTGGTGTTCGCCCGCGGGATCGGCATCACCCTGACCGTGGATGAACGCGCCTTTTCCGGCGCCAGCCCGTGGCTATTCGGCAGCGTGCTGGAGCGCCTTTTTGCCCGCCTGGTCTCCATCAACAGTTTTACGGAATTCACGCTCAAGAGCCAGCAGCGCGGCGAAATCGGCTACTGGGCGCCGCGCATGGGTAAAAGGGCGCTGGTATGAGCGAGGTTGCCCCTGCAACGCTGCGCGTGCATCGCCTGACGCCGCTGCCCGATGCTTTCTGGCGCGGGGTGCGCGAGACGCCGTGGCGCTACGATCTGTTCCAGCTGTTAAGACGCATTGATGCCCAGGGCGGTGAACGTTATCCGCTGGGACGCGCGCCGCTGCCGAAATTTGAGCCGCTGCGTATTGGTCAGCAGCCTTCGATGGGCTTTGCGCCGTCAACGGTTGCCGAGGTGCGGCAGCGGGAAGAGAACGGGCTGCATGAGGTTTCTATTCTGAGCTTCGGCCTGTTTGGTCCTAATGGCCCGCTGCCGGTACACATGACCGAGTATGCCCGCGAGCGTATTCATCATCATCAGGATCACAGCCTCAGCGCGTTTGCCGACCTCTTTCACCACCGCCTGACGCTGCTGTTTTACCGCGCCTGGGCGGACGCGCAGCCTGCCGTTTCACTGGATCGCGACGACAACAGGCGCTTCGAAGGGTATCTGGCGTCGCTGATTGGCATGGGCCAGCCCGGTCAGATGTCGAAAGGCAGCCTGAGCGCGCATGCCCGCTTTACCCACGCCGGGCACCTGACCCGCCACGGGCGAGATCCGGAAGGGCTGGAGAAGATCCTGCGCAACTATTTCAACGTTCCGGTCAGGCTGGTGGCCAACGTCCCGCAGTGGATGCCGCTCTCAACGCGGGAGCAGGCACAGCTGGGTGAGGGGCGGCGCCTGCCGCGCATGGGGGAATCCGCCTTCCTCGGCATTGCGGTACGCGACGTGCAGCATAAGTTTCGGCTGGAGATTGGCCCCTTAAGCGCAGACGAGTACAACCGTTTTCTGCCGGGCGAAGGGTGGGTCACCGAGCTGCGCGACTGGGTGCGACAGTATGCCGGGGTGGAATTTGAATGGGAAACACGGGTGATCCTGCGCGCCGATGCGGTGCAGGGCGCCACGCTCGGCAATGCCGGGCGATTAGGGTACAACACCTGGCTGGGCCTTCAGCCTCAGCCTGTTCCGCGTGGCGATCTGGTGTATCGCGCAGAGCGATAATTCTTCCGTATACCGAATCATTGTTAATGGAAACTAACATGTCAGAAATTAGCCGTGCCGTGCTTTTCGGCAAACTGGATACGCTGTTATTTACCTCTCTGGAGAGCGCGACTGCCTTCTGCAAACTGCGCGGCAACCCGTACGTTGAGCTGGTGCACTGGCTGCATCAGCTGATGCAGCAGCAGGATGGCGATCTGCAACGGGTCATCCGTCACTTCGCCCTTGATGAACAGCAGTTGACGCGCGATATCGTGGCGGCGCTGGATGCCCTGCCGCGCGGCGCCAGTTCCGTCTCTGACCTGTCCGAGCATATCGACAGCGCCGTCGAGCGCGCCTGGGTCTACGGCTCACTGAAGTTTGGCGTCAGCCGCATCCGCGGCGGCCATTTGCTGATCGGCATACTGAAAACGTGGAATCTGGCTAACGTGCTGAAAGGCATTTCGGCGCAGTTCACCCGACTTAACGTCGAGGTGCTGATCGAGCAGTTCGACGCCATTTGCGCCAGCAGCAAAGAGAGCCAGCAGGCTGCCGCCGCGGCGGATGCGCCTGCCGGTGCCGTACCGGCCGCGCAGGGCACGCTGGCGCAGTATGGTCAGGATCTGACGGCGCGCGCCCGGGAAGGCAAGATTGACCCGGTGGTGGGGCGCGATGAAGAGATCCGCCAGATGGTCGATATCCTGATGCGTCGTCGCCAGAACAACCCCTTGCTGACCGGGGAAGCCGGCGTCGGGAAAACCGCGGTCGTGGAAGGGCTGGCGCTGCGTATCGCCGACGGCGACGTTCCGGAGCCGCTGCAAAACGTTCAGCTGTGGCTGCTGGATATCGGCATGCTTCAGGCCGGGGCGGGCATGAAGGGGGAATTTGAAGCGCGCCTCCAGGCGCTGATTAACGAGGTGCAGTCCAGCGCCACGCCGATTATTCTGTTTATCGATGAGATTCACACCCTGATTGGCGCAGGCGGGCAGCAGGGCACCGGCGATGCCGCTAACCTGCTCAAGCCAGCCCTGGCGCGCGGCCAGCTGCGCACCATCGGCGCGACCACCTGGGCGGAATACAAAAAATACATTGAGAAAGATCCGGCGCTGACCCGCCGCTTCCAGACCGTACAGGTTCACGAGCCGGATGAAGCGAAAGCCGTACTGATGCTCCGCAGCACCGTGTCGCCGCTGGAAACCCATCATCAGGTTTTACTTCTCGACGAAGCGGTCAGCGCGGCGGTGAAGCTGTCGCATCGCTATATTCCTGCGCGTCAGCTGCCGGATAAAGCGGTGGCGCTGCTGGATACCGCCTGTGCGCGCGTGGCCGTCAGCCAGAGCGCGCCGCCTGCCCAGCTGGAAGACTGCCTGCGCCATCTTGCCGCGCTGGACGTGGAAATTGAAATTGCTGAACGCGAAGCCCGCGTCGCAGCCGGTGACGCAGAGCGCGTAACGACGTTACGCGCCGAACGCGATGCGTATGAAATAAAACGCGAAGCGCTGTCCCGGCGCTGGGAAGAAGAGCGCAGCCTGGTGCAGGAGATTATCCGCCTGCGTGCCGCGCTGTTTGCGGCGGGTGATGAGGATACGGCTGAACTGCGTGGCCAGCTGGCGGAGCAGCAGCAGGCGCTGACGACCTTACAGGGCGACGAACCGCTGCTGTTTGCCGCGGTGGATGAAAACGTGGTGGCGGCGGTGGTCTCGGACTGGACCGGGATCCCGCTGGGCCGGATGGTGAAAAATGAGATCGACGCGGTGCTTAACCTGGCCGACACGCTGAACCAGCGGGTCATTGGCCAGCGCCACGGCCTGGATCTGATCGCCCGTCGGGTGAAAACCGCGCGCGCGAAGCTTGACGATCCGAACAAACCGATCGGGGTATTTATGCTCTGCGGGCCGTCCGGCGTGGGTAAAACTGAAACCGCGCTGGCGCTGGCGGAGTCGCTTTATGGCGGCGAGCAGAACGTCATTACCATCAACATGAGCGAATTCCAGGAAGCGCACACCGTATCGACGTTAAAAGGTGCGCCTCCGGGCTATGTGGGCTATGGTGAAGGCGGCGTCTTAACCGAGGCCGTGCGCCGCCGTCCCTACAGCGTGGTGCTGCTGGACGAAATTGAAAAAGCGCACCCTGACGTGCACGAGATCTTCTTCCAGGTCTTCGACAAGGGCTGGATGGAGGACGGCGAAGGGCGTCACATCGATTTCCGTAACACCATTATTATTCTGACGTCTAACGTGGGTACCGACCTGATCAGCGCCATGTGCGCCGACCCGGAGCTGATGCCGGAGCCCGATGCGCTGAGCGGCGCCCTGCGCCAGCCGCTGCTGGAGGTCTTCCCGCCGGCGCTGCTGGGGCGTCTGCTGGTGGTGCCGTATTACCCGCTGAGCGACGAGATGCTGGGGCAGATTGTCCGTCTTCAGCTCAAGCGCATTCAGCGACGTCTGGAAGAGAATCACAACATTATTTCTGAATTTGACGACAGCGTGGTCGAACAGATTGTTCAGCGCTGTACCGAGGTCGAGTCGGGCGGACGTATGGTCGATGCGATTCTGACCAATACGTTGCTGCCTCAGATGAGCCAGATTTTACTTACCGCCAGCCGCAGCGACGAGCAGTACCGACGTCTGCACGTCACCTGCGAGCAGGGCGAGTTCCACTGTCAGTTTGCCGCGTAATAATCATCAAGAGAACTGTAAAAGATGACGGATAATGATAACAATCGGACTGTCCCAAACGCGCTCCCGGTCGGGTACCGTTTCAATGAGTTTGAAATAAAAGAGGTGATTGGCGGCGGCGGATTCGGCATCGTCTATCGCGCCTGGGATCACCAGCTCGAACGCACTATCGCTATCAAAGAGTTTATGCCTTCCTCCCTCGCCGTACGCGGCGAGGATATGACGCTGGTGCTGCGCAGCGAGCGCTTTGGCAAAGCGTTTTCTGCGGGCCTCAACAGCTTCATCCAGGAAGCCCGCCTGCTGGCGCGCTTTAACCACCCGAACCTGCTGCACGTGCTGCGTTTCTGGGTGCAAAACGACACGGCCTACATGGGGACGCTGTTTTACAGCGGCACCACGCTGTCGCGTCTGCGCGAAGAAAAACCTGAGCTGATTAACGAGGCGTGGATCCGCCGTATGTTGCCGATGCTGTTTGGCGCCATCAAAACGATCCACGACGAAGGCTATCTGCACCGCGATATCTCGCTGGATAACATTCAGATTCAGGATAACGGCCTGCCGGTGCTGCTCGATTTCGGTTCGGCGCGCCGCACCATCGGCAACCTCTCGGACGAGACGGAAACCATGCTGCGTCCGGGATTTGCGCCTATTGAGCAGTACACCGACGACAATGAAAGCGAGCAGGGGCCGTGGACGGATATCTACGCGCTCGGCGCCGTGCTGCGCACCCTCATCGTGGGCTCACCGCCGCCGGTCAGCGTGGTGCGTTCGATTCAGGACACCTGCAAACCGCTGGTGGAGCTGATGCCGCAGGGGTATTCCATCCCGCTGCTACAGGCCATCGACAAGGCGCTGGCGCTGCATATGGAAGACCGTCCGCAATCCATCGAGGAGTTCGCGGCGCTGATCGAGATGCCCGTCGCCGGTATCGACGAAGTGCTGACCGCGAAAAAGACCGGCACGATGCTGGTGCCGGTGGAAGAGGAAGCGTCTGCTTCCGCGCTGGACTGGCGACGTTACAAGCTGCCGGGTCTGGTTGCTGCGGGCGTGCTGGTTGGGGTTGTAGCCGGCGCGATGCTGTTCGGCGGCGGCAGTCAGGATATGCCAGCGCAGACGGCGCAAACGCCTGCCGTGAGTCCTCCGGCTAACACCACCGCCGCACCGGAAACCAAACCGGCAGCCGCAGAGGTGAGCGAACCGGTTGCGCCACCGGCTACGACACAGCAGAGTGCGCCGCCAGTCGACGCCAGCCCGGTCGCGCTGGTCTATATCCGCATGCTGGATGGCGAGACGCTGAAGGTTAACGGCGAGCCGAAGGCGCTGCGTCCGGGCAATAACGGTTACGCATCGCTGAAGCTGCCGGCGGGTGAAACGCGTATTGAACTGGAAGGCAATGGAAGAACGCGTACCCAGACGCTGGATATTGCGAAGCCAGGCACCTGGCTGGTGAATCCGTAAGCCTGCGGGTAACAGGACGGAGCGAATGTATAACATCAAGTTTGTCTATCTTTTCCACGAGAACGTCTCGCCGGCGCTGTTTGCGAAAATTATCCGCCCGTCCGTTGCCGGGCAGTGGATTATGTCGGTTCCCGACCACTCGCTGCGCTCGCTCTTCACGCGCTACGATTTGCTGCGCACGATCACCGGCGCGAATCCTTATCAGTCCGGGCGTGATACCCGCACGCTGATCGCGCAGGATCTGGAGATGGGCAGGGTGGTCGCCATTGATGAAAGTTTTCGTGACTGGTCATCAGTAACTGAAATTTTTTATATCAACGCCAAAGGGCAACTTCAGGCTGCGTCCCTGGTCGGGCTGGGCTGGTATCCGGTGAGTACGATTGTCGACCGTTATGAAACCATGGTGAGAACGTATGGTTCTCGCCCTGCGCCAACGGTACTGCCGAAGCAGGTGGTGAAATCGAAAGCGGCGCAGGTGCCGGACGAGCCGACCCCGGGCAAAGACGGCAAAACCTATGCCGCACAGCTTCAGCAGATGACCAAAGCAGAACGCTGGCAGGCGCGTAAAGATCTGATCGCGAAGGGGAGCAGCAGCCTGTATCCGGACGCGCAGATCGCGGCTAAGCGGCTGGCGGCGAATAATATCGCGGTGGAAAAAGCGAAGCTGGCGGAGAATATTTACAAGACCGTCAACCCGCTGGAAGCCACGCCAGGCGTGCCGGAGGGATGGACGGATATCAGTAATGACGATGCGCTGTTAGGAAAGTTCGGGCTGAACAAATCGATGCTCTTTGACGATGACACATCCCCCAATTTTCTGGCGCGCGTCTATCAACCGAAGCCGGACGTGTTCGGCACTGACATGAACCCCACGCTGGTATTCAGGGGATCGCGCGAGCCTGGTTTCGCCTCGCTGTCTGAGAATGTCTCCTCTTTACTGACCAAAGGGGAGCTGGCGCCGGTGGTAAACGGGGCTGACTGGTCGAATAACTTCTCGCAGGGCATGGGTATGGCTTCAGATTATTATAAAAAGGCCGTGAGTATTGGTAAGGAGCTGGCAAGGTCAGGCCAGAATATTGATATTGCCGGACATTCCCTTGGCGGTGGCCTCGCCTCTGCAACCTCCATGGGTAGCGGGAAAGCGGGATGGACGTTCAATGCCGCAGGTCTGAATGCCGGAACCGTAGAAAAATACGGCGGCAAGCTATTAGGCAGTACGGATAATATCCAGGCGTATCGGGTAGAAGGTGAACTGCTCACCAGGATCCAGGAAGTTAATCCCTGGGAAGATCTTAAAACAATGAAAGGGCATGTCCCTTCGTGGATCCTCAAAGAGGAAATCTCTGCGCTGAGCCCCAACGCTGCCGGAATTCCTCACAATCTCCCTGGTGGAACCGGAAGCGCGCTGGACCGCCATGGCATTAACCAGGCGATAGATTGCATAGAGCAACAGAAGGATGAGGATATTTCGATAATCGGGAGTCGATTGTGAAAAAACGTTTGATGGCTTTTATCGCGTTATGTTTTTTATTCATGATTCAGGGGTGCAAGCAGGATATGGAACTTAATCCACAGGACTACTTCAGCGGCCAGCAGCTTGAACTGGCGAAAGCGATTGAGGAAGGCGACGTCGATGCGGTGAAGACGCTTGCGCCAGACAGCGACCTTAATCAACCGGGAAAGCAGGATATGACCCTGCTTTTCTGGGCCCTTGGCAACGCAATTAATGATAAAAAAACGTCGAACCATTTAGAGGTCATTACGTTACTTGTTCAGGCCGGCGCAGATCCGCTCCAGCCTCGACCGCAGGGAAAAAGCAGTCCTGCTGAATTTGCCCTGAAGGGAGACAGCGCGGACTGGATCGACGCGATGCTGGACGGTGGCCTCTCACCCAACGTGAAAGATAAGGTTTTTCACGAACCGATCGTCTTCCAGTCGCATAAAGCGAAAAATACAGAGACGCTGGAAGCCATGCTCGATCGCGGTGCTGACGCCAACTCAACCAACTCACTGGGTAAAACGCTGGTGTTCGATGCGCTGGATAACCAGTCATACGATCATGTGTTGTTGCTGCTCGATCGTGGAGCGGATCCGTCAATTAAGGCCAAAAATGGCTGGTCGATGAGCAATGCGCTCGCGGACGCGCTGAATGGACTTGACCGAGGCAGTGAGCAGTACGAAAAATTAAACGAAATAAAAGAGAAACTTATCCAGAAAGGGGGCGAATGGCCACCTCAGCCCGTTAAGTAATTGCTTAACGGCCATGAAAGTCAGAGATAAGGTTTTCATTTTCTGGGGATGCATGGATGCCCTGGCCATTGTGCTCTATTGTGCCCAGTCCGTGCGTCATGAGAGGATCCCTTTTATTTCCGATATACACGCCTTCAGTACGGTTGTGAACACGCTGTCTGCTGGCGGGTATAGCGCTCTGGTTACTCTTTTTTTTATTCTCGATTTCTTGCTGTTGCTCTCTTTTATTGCCTCAGCATGGTGCTTCTTTGCCCGGAATTTATACGCGAGCAGACTGGCATTCTGTCAGGAAATACTGCGTCTGGTTACATTTCGCTACTCAGTTTCCCTTTTTCCCCTGGTGTTAAGTTTCACGGGCGTGATGAATGTCTGGCTAAATGGCTTTTTGTTCTTTTTGTCAGAGTTTCTGAAAATCTATTCCCTGTGGATTTATAAATATGAAGGGGAAAGGCCCCCTGTTAAAGAGTAAGACTGCCAACAACCAGAACATTCACGTTTAAAAAAGCCTTGCGTTAATAATATTCTCAGCATAAACCATTACGGAATAAAGATTATGCTCAACCGAATTACCGTTCAGCTCCCGGTCGAGGGGCTGCTTTTCTGGAAACTCTCCGGCCGCGAAGCGATGTCCGAGTCGTTCGCGCTGACGCTGACCCTGCTCGGCACGGATGCGCGCATTGACCGCAGCAGGCTGCTCGGTCAGCCGGTCACGGTGACCATCCCCACGCAGAGCCTGCTCACTCCCCGCTACATCAACGGCAAGGTAACGCGCGTGGCGGTGAGCGCCGTGGAGCTGACGGGCACCCGCTACGCGGTATACCAGCTGACGGTGGAGCCGGACCTGTGGCCGATGAAGCGCGACCGTAACCTTCGGATCTTCCAGGGCCAGACGGTGCCGCAGATTGTGAAAACTCTGCTGGGTGAGCATCAGGTTAACCTCGAAGACAAGCTTACCGGCAGCTACCGGGTGTGGGACTACTGCGTGCAGTATCAGGAATCGAGCCTGGACTTTATCAGCCGCCTGATGGAGCTGGAGGGGATTGCGTACTACTTCAGCCACGAGGCCGACAAGCACACCCTGGTGCTGACTGACGCCGCGACGCAGCATCAGCCGTTCAGCGGCTACGAGGTCATCCCGTACCACCAGACGCCGTCCGGCGGCAGTACGGACGAAGAGGGCATCAGTCAGTGGGCGCTGGAGGACAGCGTGACGCCGGGGATTTACAGCCTTGACGACTACGACTTCCGCAAGCCGAACGCGTGGCTGTTCCAGGCCCAGCAGAACCCGGCGTCACCGAAGCCGGGCAGCATCGACGTGTACGACTGGCCGGGGCGCTTTGTGGACAAAGGTCACGGGGAGTTCTATGCCCGTATCCGTCAGGAGCGCTGGCAGGTGGAGCATCAGCAGATTCAGGCCACCGCCACGGCGGCGGGGATAGCGCCAGGGCACACCTTCACGTTAACCAACGCGCCGTTCTTCAGCGACAACGGGGAGTATCTGGTGACGGCAGCGGGCTACCACTTCGAGGAGAACCGCTACGCCAGCGGCGAGGGGGAGACCATACACCGTACCGATTTCACGGTCATTCCGTCGGCGGTGGTTTACCGTCCGGCGCAGAGCACGGCTTGGCCGCGCACCTACGGCCCGCAGACCGCGAAAGTGGTCGGGCCGAAGGGGGAGAGTATCTGGACGGATAAATATGGCCGGGTGAAGGTGAAGTTCCACTGGGACCGACTGGCGAAGGGCGATGACACCAGCTCCTGCTGGGTTCGCGTGTCGAGCGCGTGGGCGGGCCAGGGCTACGGCGGGGTGCAGATCCCGCGCGTCGGCGACGAGGTGGTGGTGGACTTTATCAACGGCGACCCGGACCGTCCGATTATTACCGGCCGCGTGTATAACGACGCGAGCATGCCACCGTGGGCGCTGCCGGCTGCGGCGACGCAGATGGGCTTTATGAGCCGCAGTAAGGATGGCCATAAAGATAATGCCAATGCCTTACGATTCGAGGATAAGGCTGGGCAAGAGCAGATCTGGATTCATGCAGAAAAAAACATGGACACCGAGATCGAGAACTGCGAGACACATGACGTAGGGGTAGACCGTAAAAAAATTATCGGCCGGGATGAGCACGTAACGGTTAAGCGTAACCGGGACGTGAACGTGGGGGCGAATTCAACCAGCAACACGGGTAATCAGCACAAATTCAATGTAGGTAAAAACCAAACCGTATTGACTATGGATAAAGAGGGAAATGCTCTGCTGGAAGCGACAACCTCGATTAAGTTAAAGGTGAATGATAACTACATTCTTATCACGCCATCGACAATTGAAATTATCGTTTCCGAAGGGACACTCAAGGCTGAGAGTATTACTGAGGCATCCTTCAAAGGGACGGAGTTGACGAAGTTAGGCGGCGGAATAAATGCCGAGATGAAAGCTAATGATACTCTTAATCTCAATGGTACAAACCTGACAGATATTAAAGGCGCTGTTGTTAAAATTAACAGCTAATATGTAGAAGGATTTTTGAACATGGGACAACCTGCCGCCAGAGCGACCATAGATGTCAGTGCACATTCGGGGCCAATACAGTCGGGAAGCCCGGACGTCATCATCGGTGGTTTTCCCGCCGCTCGAAAGAGTGATACGTTATCCTGCTCGACGCACGGCAGCGGTATTATTGTGGGGGGCTCCGGTACTGTCTTCGTTAACGGTATGCCACTTGCACGTCAAGGAGACAAGACGAAGTGTGATGTCAGCGGCTCACCGGCACCTGCCATACCGAAAGCAGCAGCACCTCAATATTGGGGGGGCTCGCTGGCGAAAAATGCCGGCGAAGATGGGATGATGCACGGCGAACATTTTGATGCTCGTGTTCTGGGTGCGTACGCCAGCCTCGAAGATAAAAACCTCAACGGTGATTTTGATACCGCTTCAGCTGGTTTTGCGTTGGCGGATATTACCATTGGGAATATGAAAAGTAAGGATCTGCTGCGGGCAGAAATGCGTAATAAACTCGCCGTCGCCAATGCAACGGGGTCTCTGTATGGTGGCGGCAACGATATTTATGGCTTCAATGCGAATGCCGCTGCGACAGGTGAGCAATACGGTGGTTCAGTTGCTGCGGGTAAAGAAGGAACGTTGTATGGTGGAGTATCAGGGGATGTAACTATCGGTACAGCAGAAGCTAAAGCCGTATTAGAAGTTTATACCGGCAATGATGGGAAGTATGGTTTGACTGCTGACGCTGGTGCGGAAGCGAAAGGAGTGAAAGGCGAAGTTTCAGGTAACCTTGATATTCTGGGCATCGTTTCCGGAGAAGCAAAAATCGACGGTAGCTTTGGGTCTGCTGGTCTCGCGGGAGGTGGAAGCGCTTTCTGGGACACTAAAGATTATTCCGTTAACGTCAGGGTAACAGGTGGGGCTGCAGGGCTTGTAGGGCTTAAGGGTGATGCAAGTCTGAAAGTGGCATTTAAGCCTATACTGGATTTCTTTGACTATTTGTATGGCGAAGAGGATGAGCCAGCCGTAACCTCTGTTCCGACAGAAAGCGGGGATGGGACAATTATTACCGGGTGTGTTACTGTTTTAATAGGCGATTAAAGGATGTGTGAGGACAATGAAATAATGAAATGGGCTGGCTTAACGATTTTTATTTTAATCACTTTGATCTATATCTGGAATGGAAAAGATCTGTATACAAAAGAAGAATGGCGTGGCTTTGGAATAAAATTCATTTCAGTACTGATTGGTGCATTTGTATTGGTCATTGTTTTGGTTGGCCTTTCTAAGTTCATCCCGTTGCTAACCAGAGAAACTGCACGGTCATTATCAGTAATAATACCAGCTTCCTTTATGGCAGTGCTTCTGTCGAAGTTTTTTGTCGTGATGTTGAATAATATTTTCGATATTATTATGCGATTCCACAAGCGCTATAACACTGCAGCAAACTATTCAAAATTATTATCACTATCTGGTAAGTATGGGGCAAAATTACGCCTGGTAGTAAAGTGTCTAGCCTCGTTAGGCTGTATCTTAATGTTCTATGGTATCTGGTTTGGCAGCACTGTCTGAGTTGAAGAGGTTTTATGAACACTGATAATAATTATGCTTTTCCCGTCGTCTCAACCGCAACCAATGAAGAGATTAAGGCGAACTACTGGAAATGCCTGTATACCTCTGCTGATAATAAAATGCTTCAGTACTGGGTGATTTTGCCAAATCGTGTTAAGCCAGCTGAACTGGCCCCGCAGCACCTTCCTGAGGTCGGCTTGACGAACTTGGGTCGCTATGCCACCGATGATGCGCAGCCCTATATGGAAGTTTGGGCCGCTTATGAACGCTGTCTGTGGGAGATGAATCCCTCTGATTGGCTGTTTAATAAACTGGAACTGATGGGCGAGAAAGTGTTGAACCAGCGCTTGATTACGCATCCTTCCGGTAGTGGCCTTTTTGCAGATGTGCTAACTCTCAAAACGCACTCGTCCGGCGACGAGGTCATTTCACGTTATACCGTACAGAAAGATTACAATCCGCAAGAAGGAGGCGGGAATTATTTCCTGATTAAAGCGGCCTGTGCCGCTCGCGACTACCCTGCGCTGGCGAATGATATTTACTTTACTGTGGTGAACTGGGATTTACTGCATCGTAGTAACCTGGTTCTGGCTGAACTGCTTAAGACCGTGAGCCTCAGCGCTAAAAACAGCAGTGGATTTAAAGTACCGGAATCCTGGCAGGTGAATCCTCTTACAGAAACGCGTCTGGTGGTCGAGCACTCGTTTGATGGCACTAACTACGGTGTCATTAATCTTTGCTTTTTTTCGCAGGAGATGGTGTTTACCGCGCAGGATGTTTTTAGCGTTTCGATTAAACGGTTTCACGATCGAGAACCTGCCGTTACGCTTAAAACTGAAGCACTTGCTACTATTCCAAATGAGTTTAATCCATCCCTCGGAAAAACACTGTGGACATGCCGGGGGGAAATGTTCAGCGCAGAGGAAGAAATGCGCGCTGTTTACCAGTGCTATATTTTTAGCGTGGGCAAAGTCTGGTGCTATGCAGAACTGATTGGCAGACACCGTAACTATCATGATTACCACTTCGAGGCGAATAAACGCTGCCTCGAAATCATCCTGTCAACATTCCATATAGAAATGCCTAAACCTTGAATCTATATTCAGGAAAATTCACACGCAGCGTGAATTTTCCTTTTTTAGATGGACGTTAAATTTGTCAATTTCCCTACATTATTAATATTATCTCCACGATAAACCATCACGATCAGAAGTCGAGTCTGAAATTCATCAGTTGTCTGATGGAACATCAGCAGATTCAAGCCATCACCACGGCGGCAAAGATTGCACCAGATCACATCTTCACAGATGCTTTCAAGCGAAAAGAATATATTTGAGGTGTCTCATGAGTAAAGAAAATCACACCGCATTGGATTATATCGATGATACTATTGATGCAATTAATTATCGATTAGAACAAAATCCAACATTTTCTTTATATGTTATGGCGAAGAGTCAGTTGGGTTATGTTAAATCTCTTCTAACTGGTGCTGAAAAAAATAAAAGCAAATTACATTCATTGAATCTTGGAGTTCTTGCATCCAAAGAGTTTGATACTACCGATACTGAACTTGCTAAGCATTTGTCCAATGCTAATTATATAGCGTCACAGATGGAGCAAGGATTAAAAATCACTCTACCTCATGAAAAAGATTTGGAGTATTTAAAAAGACAAAAAAGATACCATAAGTAATCAGTGTTTTCAGCTATTTTCTGACAGGTGTTAATATCCTTTAGGCCTTGTTTTACCCTATCTGGTTTGGCAGTGCAGTTTCCCTGGGGAGCATACTTATGTTTTCAGGCTTATGGCTTAAATAATTACGACATTAACTAAAATTATCTAAATAAAACTACAGGAAAAGCGGCTTTATTTTTTGGCAAGAGAAATAACTCTTACAGCTACTCATTATCACATCAACAGCATTCCCGCTTTGCGTATTGAGATGAGTTAACTTCTGGCACTGAGATTAGTCCATAGTGGAATAAAGATTATGCTCAACCGAATTACCGTTCAGCTCCCGGTGGAGGGGCTTCTGTTCTGGAAACTGACGGGCCGTGAGGCGATGTCCGAGTCGTTCGCCCTGACGCTGACAGTGCTCGGCACGGACGCGCGCATCGACCGCAGTAAGCTGCTCGGCCAGCCGGTCACGGTGACCATCCCGACGCAGAACCTGCTGACCTCCCGCTACATTAACGGCAAGATTACCCGGGTGGCGGTCAGCGCCGTTGAGCTGACGGGCACGCGCTATGCGGTGTACCAGCTCACGGTGGAGCCGGACCTGTGGCCGATGAAGCGCGATCGTAACCTGCGTATTTTCCAGGGCCAGACGGTGCCGCAGATTGTCAAAACCCTGCTGGGCGAGCATCAGGTCAACGTTGAGGATAAACTCACCGGCAGCTACCGGGTGTGGGACTACTGCGTGCAGTATCAGGAGTCGAGCCTGGACTTCATCAGCCGCCTGATGGAGCTGGAGGGGATTGCGTATCACTTCAGCCACGAGGCGGACAAACACACCCTGGTGCTCACCGACGCCGCCACGCAGCATCAGCCGTTCAGCGGCTATGAGGTCATTCCTTACCACCAGACGCCGTCCGGCGGCAGTACGGATGAAGAGGGCATCAGCCAGTGGGCGCTGGAGGACAGCGTGACGCCGGGGATTTACAGCCTCGACGACTATGACTTCCGCAAGCCGAACGCGTGGCTGTTCCAGGCCCAGCAGAACCCGGCGTCGCCGAAGCCGGGGAGCATCGACGTGTATGACTGGCCGGGACGCTTTGTGGACAAAGGTCACGGGGAGTTCTATGCCCGTATCCGTCAGGAGCGCTGGCAGGTTGAGCATCAGCAGATTCAGGCCACCGCCACGGCGGCGGGGATTGCGCCCGGGCACACCTTCACCTTAACCAACGCGCCGTTCTTCAGCGACAACGGCGAGTATCTGGTGACGGCGGCGGGTTACCACTTCGAAGAGAACCGCTACGCGAGCGGCGAGGGGGAGACCGTTCACCGTACCGATTTCACGGTCATCCCGTCGGCGGTGGTGTACCGTCCGGCGCAGAGCACGGCGTGGCCGCGCACCTATGGCCCGCAGACCGCGAAAGTGGTGGGGCCGAAGGGGGAGAGTATCTGGACGGACAAATACGGCCGGGTGAAGGTGAAATTCCACTGGGACCGTCTGGCGAAGGGCGATGACACCAGCTCCTGCTGGGTGCGCGTGTCGAGCGCGTGGGCGGGCCAGGGCTACGGCGGGGTGCAGATCCCGCGCGTCGGCGACGAGGTGGTGGTGGACTTTATCAACGGCGACCCGGACCGTCCGATTATA
Source organism: Enterobacter cloacae complex sp. I2 (assembly GCF_014896205.1). Lineage (NCBI taxonomy): Bacteria > Pseudomonadati > Pseudomonadota > Gammaproteobacteria > Enterobacterales > Enterobacteriaceae > Enterobacter > Enterobacter cloacae complex sp. I2. Next base: position 7,034 of record NZ_JADBRA010000015.1, on the reverse strand, counting down.
ACCGGGCGCGTGTACAACGACGCGAGCATGCCGCCGTGGGCGCTGCCGGCGGCAGCGACGCAGATGGGTTTTATGAGCCGCTCTAAGGGGGGCTCCGTGGACAACGCCAACGCCCTGCGCTTTGAGGACAAGGCGGGCGCAGAGCAGGTGTGGATCCAGGCCGAGCGCAACATGGACACCAGCGTTAAAAACGATGAAACGCACAGCGTCGGCGGGGCGCGCAGCCATTACGTGAAGAAAAATGAACTGCATCGCGTGGAAGCGAACCAGACTCAGGCGGTGAAAGGCGGAACCGAGATCCTGACGGGGAAAGGCAAGCTGGATGCGGCGGTGGAGCAGTACGTCATTGCTTCCGGGACGAAGCTGCGGCTGGTCTCAGGTGAGAGCGCTATTGAGCTGAACGCTAACGGCAAGATTAACCTGATCGGCAAAGAGTTCAACTTCTTCGTGGAAGGGGATGGTTATATCACCACGGGCGGTAAGCTGCATCTGAATACCTCTGGCACCAAGCCGGGCACAACGGCGCCGGGTTCTGGGCATAAAGGGGATATTGATGCGGCGGTGCAGGAGAAATTTACGCCGGGAAAGGAGAGTAAGGCTGGTTTGGCTGCCAGCGCACCTGCCGAAACCTCTAAAAACGCTACGCCTCCGGCATCCAGTGTTCCTTCAAGCGGATATGGAAAGGATGTGGATAGTCTTGTCGATAAATCACCTACTATGAAAAATGACATAGCTACGTTAAAGAAACGAGGCTGGACATTTGAAGAAGGTGAAGCAGGCAAGGGGACGTTTGCCAATCGTCAAAAGCGCGTTATTACCGTTGATAAAAATGAGCTCGGTAACCCGAATGCAGTCGTTCAGTCTCTGTCACATGAAAGTGGTCACGCTTTATATGAACCCAACATTGATTTTTCTTCGCGCGACGCCTATCTCAACAGCACACTCAGTGATGAAGGCGCTGCAACGTTGAACAATATCCGGGTCCAACGTGAAATCATAGCCAACAAGGGCGGGGATATAGGTATTGCGGGCAATCCGGCAAATCAGCCACAATATAATCGTATCTATGATTCGCTCGAACGCGGGGCCATAAAGGAAAGTGAATCGCGCACGCAGATAGGCCGTATCTTTGGCAAAGGCGAACAAACGTCTACCACGGGGCAATATTACGAAGATTATTATGGCGGTTGGTATGATAAAAATTATCCATAGTCTAAAAACGAGTGCAGTGCTTGCGGCTTTATTAACGACAGGAATGGCAGGAGGTAACATGCAGAAACAGGATCTTTGGCAGTTCATTGCAGAAATGAGCGCATCACTCAAAACGTTGTCCGTTAACAGTCTGGATAACGCTCCGTTGTCATTCAAGCTAACGAAACAAAATGAATATATCAATTTCTATAATGCCGACGATATCAAACTGGCGGATGGAACGAACATTACTGCAATTGATTTACGTTTAAGTAGAGAAAGTGACGGGATGGCACCGTTACTGAATTTTTCACCGTCCGGCCAGTGCATCACTCTCGACACTGTTAAAAAACATTATCCGCAACTGACGTTAACTGATTATCCCCGAGGCCGTTCGGAGAACGAAGTGACCAGTTATACAGCGGCAAAGGATATGAATGGGCAAAAAATAAGCTTCAGTTTCACGGTAAAAAAACCTGACTGCTTGGGTGGGGTCGCTATTAGCACTGACTAAAAATGATTATTTCATTACTCACCGCTTTTTAAAGTGGTGAGTGGCATAATATTTATCCAGCAAATGATGATTAACGTGAAAAAACGCCTTTCTGTCTCTCTTTTTTTTACCCTCATGTCTACCTTTCTGAGCAGTTATGAAGTAGTGGCTCAGACTATGCCGCCCATTCTGGCTAAAGAGGATTTTTCTCTGCTGATAAAAGATCAGATTATGGCACTGGGTGATAGATGGAGTCCTGAGGTTGCGCGTAAAATTGCAGTTTCTGTGGAAGGTAGTTTTGTCGGTGAGGTTCCTTTTGACGAAACGAACTATAAATTCTACCAGCATCAGAAGGCTGGGTTAAAAATATTCAGTTCCAATCTCTGGTGGGATAAAACCGAGCGAAGTGTTGACGATTATATTGTGGCGCAGATTACGTTAACTGCTGCGGATGGCAAAACAGTTCGCGGGATCCATATTGGTTCAACAATAAATGAACTTAATAAAGCTTACGGCAGTGGTCAGGTCGAAAATGATTCCGGGGAGCAGTGGGTTTCCTATGAAATGGGTAAGAAATTGCTCTCTTTTGAGGTTAAAGACAGTAAGGTTGTGAAAATAACGATGAATTACGATAATGGTACCGCTGAGTGATTTATGACCAAAAAACATTTGGCAGCCATATTGTTCACAGCTTTATTGACAGGCGTAGTTGAAACGTCAACGGCGCTTGAATTATCCCAATACAACAAGCTCGATACGGTTAGTCACATCGTTAACGACAGCGAAGTGACAGACAATCTCAAAAAAACGCTGGGAAATAATTACCAGACCTTTATTGATAACTTTGATGTTTTCGGTGAACCGCATACTATCACAGGTGGCGGATTGTTTGTTGAAGGCTGGCTAAAAGATCTCTATCAGGAGAACGCGTCAGCGATGGTCATCAATCCTGACGGCAAAATCTTTGCAGCCTGGGTGGTTCCGGCGTCGGATGTTATTCATTACCAGTCAACTGACAATAGCCCGGCTATTCATGCCGATATTCAGCAATGGGCCGCCAGATTCAATACGATGCATTTTGCAACATTCGGCCAATCAAAACCCGCGTTTGACGGAGAGTGGGTTGGCGAATTCGAGAACGACTCGACGTTAACCCTGCGGTTAGCTGAATCAGACAACCGGATCACCGGCTCTTATTGCTATATCTCCCAGAGAGGAAACCGCATTGATTGCCCGGAAGATGATGAACAAAATCTTAGCGGTACGATCGCTGGCAATCGTGCCAACGTTGAGTTCAACTCATCGTTTGGCGGCGTAGGTGGACGGGCTGTTCTGGAGATAAAGGGGCGTGAAATGGAGTGGCGTTTAATTACTCCTCCTCAAAAAGGAAATTACTATGCTCCGCTGCGGTATACGTTAAGTAAAGCCGCTTCGGTTCAAAACGCGGAAACCAGAAAACTGGACACCGATAAATTCGCTATTTCGCTGATAAACAAATGCGGCCATTTTGAGAGAAAATGTGACGAGATGGTTTATCTCGGCGTGCGCAAAAGCGATAACAGTACGATCTCCTTAATGGGAAAAACGTTGCGCGACTCGGCAGGTAAAATAATCGGCTCAACGTACAACAATGGCGAGATCGTTTACACCGTGACGTATGCACCTGTGAAATTGGTTGTCAGCAAAGGCAACCATGTTTTAGTCGAACAGTCAGGCCAGTGGCTTAAATAACAAAACAGCCAGACAAAGGGCCAGCATGGATTGGCCTCTTTTGTTTCTCATCATATTAATCATCCCGAGTTCACTTATGAAATACACCCTCCAGGAAGGTTCGTTTTCCCTATTTCCTGCTGCCTGGCAGGATAACAGCATGAACATCATTCGCGATGACGAAAGCGGGCTGTCCGTGGTGGTCAGCCGCGGCGCTATCCCGGACCGCAGCGACTACGAACAAGAGTTCCACCGCCAGTGGGACGTGCTGCGTCCTCAGATGGGTGAGATCGCCCAGAGCGAATTCCGGAGCGTAAAAGCCGGGCCTGACGGAAAAATTAGCGGACTGGAAGTCGAGACCACCTTTGACCGCAACGGGCAGCGCCTGTGGCAAAAACAGCTGGCCGTGCAGACGCCGGACAAACCGGTATTGATGGTTTTTACCCTCTCAGCGCTCAGAGCATTCACTGAAGAGGACGAGGTGCGCTGGAGCGCGCTTAAGCAAAGTCTGACGCTAAACGACAACCGGAATGTGTAAGGCATGAGCGATAACAACGCGGCCCGTAAGGGCGACGAGATTATTCACTCCAGCATTTTTGCTGATATAACCAGCATTGTGGCGGAAGGTGCCGCCTATGCGGTGATCGGCGCGGCGGTGGGCGCGGCAGCGACCGTCGCGGCTCCGCTGCTGGGTGCCGGGGCCGCTGCCGCAGGCGTGGCGGCGATAGGATCCAGCTGTCTGTTGAGCGGCATTATCGGCGGGGTTCTGGCGAACGTCGCCGGGATCACCGACGATATCAGCAACGCCGCTGAAGGGCTGGGTAACGCGCTTTTCCCGCCGTCGCCTGCGGGTAAAATCACTACCGGTTCCAGCAACGTTCTGACCAATGCGATCCCGGCTGCACGCGCAGCCGGGACCTTGACGCCTGCCGATACTCCTTCCCCTGAGCCGCACTCTCCGGGCAGCTTTGCCGACTACGCGGGCATGCTGCTTTCCGCCGCCGGACAGTTCGGCAGCGAAATGTGGCAGCCGAGCGTGGCCTCTGCCGCTGCCGGCACCTCGCCGCTGGAAGAAGACAAGGTGGCGTGCGATAAACACTCCGGGCCGCAGTATCTGGCTGAAGGCTCCAAAAGCGTCTTTATCAACGGGCAGCCTGCGGTGCGCGCGAAAGATCGCACCACCTGCGAGGGCACCGTGTCCGACGACGTCTCCCCGAACGTGATCATCGGCGGCGACACGCTGACGGTCCGCGACATCAAAAGCGGCAAAACGCCGGGCCTGGCGCTGGGGATGATTGCGCTCTCCCTGCTGCGCGGGCGTCCTGGCAAGATTTTGAAAAACATGCCTTGCGCGCTGGCGTCTGCCGGCGGCGGGATGCTGGCGGATATGGCGGTCAACGCGGTGTTCGGCTCCTCGCACCCGGTTCACGCCGCCACCGGCGTGAAGGTGCTGAATGACGACGATGAACTCGATTTCACGCTGCCGGGGCGCTTTCCTTTGCGCTGGCAGCGCAGCTACAACAGCCTGACCACCCGCGAAGGGCTGTTTGGCCTCGGCTGGGCAACCATCTTTGACAGCTATCTGACGCTGGAAGAAAACAACGCCACCTGGTTCGACGAAACCGGGCGCGAGCTGAGCTTTACGCTGCCGCCGGTCGATCGCGCGTTTTACAGCATTAGCGAAGGCATTATTATCCGTCGCAATGACAGCGGCGACGTGGCGATTGCCGACGATGACGGCGCGGTGTGGCGTCTGTATAAACCGACCCGCGCTAACCCCTCCATCCTGCGTCTGGCGTCCCTCAGCGATGAATACGGCAACGCGCTGCTGACGGAGTGGGACGAGCACGGCAGGCTGGTCGGTCTTCACGACGAGCCGCGGGCGATTGACGTCACCCTACGCTATGAGGACGAGCGTTTCCCGCAGCGCGTTACCTCGGCGAGCCATTTTGACGGCAGCCGCACCTGGCCGCTGATGCAGTGGGGCTACGACGGACGCGGCCAGCTGGCCAGCGCGACGGATGCCTCCGGTGTAGTGACCCGTGAATACCGCTATAACGATAACGGTCTGATGGTCTGGCACCGCCTGCCGGGCGGGCTGGAGAGCGAATACCGCTGGCAAAAATTCGACCACTGGCGCGTGGTGGAAAACCGCACCAGCACCGGCGACGGTTGCCGCTTTAGCTACGATTTAACCGCCGGGCTGACCACCGTCGAGCACTACGATGGACAGACGCGAAAGCACTACTGGAACGCGCAGAGCCTGATTGTTCGCTACGTTGACGAGCGCGGCGAGAACTGGCGCTACGAGTGGGATGAAAATGAGCTTCTGACGCGCCGCATCGATCCGCTCGGCAATGCCGTCACCTTCGTCTATGACGAGATGGGCAATCGGGTGCAGGAGATCGACGCAGACGGTAACGCCCGCACCACCACCTGGCTGGAGCACCGTGCGCTTCCGGCGTCAATCATTGAAGCAGACGGTAGCGCGACCCGCTTCTGGTACGACGAACATCACGGGCTGAAGCGCGTGGTAGATCCAATCGGGCACGTTACGCAACTGCGTCGGGACGAGTATGGGCAGGTGGTTGAAGAGGTGGATGCCGCCGGCAACAGCCGCTTCCAGGAGTACAACGAGGCCGGACAGGTGGTTCGCGCCACGGACTGCTCTGGTCGGGTTACTCAGTATCGCTATCATCCGCTGGGCTGGCTGGTGGCTGAGATCAGCGCTGACGGCGAAGAGACGCGCTACCGCTACGATGCCGCGGGGCGTCCGGTACAGCTCGATCGCCCGGAAGGGTGGACAGAGTCGCTCAAATGGAACGAGCGTGGTCTGCCGGTAAAGCATGCAGGTGCCGACGGGAAAGAGAGCGAGTTTAAATACGATGACGCGGGGCGTTTAACCGCCACGCGTAATACGCAGGGTGAAGAGGTTCGTCGCCGCTGGGACAGCCGCGGGCGTCTGATTGCTCTGGAAAACGAAAACGGCGAAGCGTACCGGTTTATCTGGGGCGAAGACTCGCTGCTGCTGGAAGAGGTGGGGCTTGATGGCGTGGCCTCGCAGTATCGCTACGATGCCTGTGGCCGCACGATAGCACGCACCTTTGCCGCCGGACATCCGGAGGCCATCACGCATGCCTTCGCCTGGAGCGCGAGCGGTCAGCTGGTGGCCCGCACCACGCCGGAAGGGCAGACCCGCTACCACTACACGCCGTCCGGGCTGTTAAGCCGGATTGGGCTGCATCCTGCGCTTTCAGCCAATGCCTGGAGCACCGAGGCGGAGCAGGAGCTCGCCTTTGAGTATGACGCGCTCGGCCGCGTGACGCGCGAAGCGGGCGAGCACGGTGAGCTGGCGTGGGAGTATGATGCGCTGGGCAACCGCACCTCCGTCACGCTGCCCGATGGCCGCGAGCTGAAACAGTTCTACTACGGCAGCGGACATCTGCTCAGCATTGCTCTGGATAAGCTCTCGGTTTCCGATTTTACCCGCGACGAACTCCACCGCGAGACCAGTCGCACGCAGGGGCTGCTGACCACCCGCAGCGAATACGACCGCCTTGGTCGCCTGCATCGGCGGGACGTCTTTACCGGCAACGCCCAGCGCCCGTCGCCGCGCCGCTGGTCCCGCCGCTGGGATTAC